>JBJOND010000005.1:0-59250 GCA_046052065.1 Bacteroidota bacterium
TAGAAACAAGTGGATTTTCTTCTAAAATTCAAACGTTTGAATCGGCACAAGAAGCAATTGTACATCTTAGCGTATGCCCTTTTGATGAACTTCCTAATGTCATTTTCCTGGATATTATGATGCCTATCATGGATGGTTTCGAATTCTTAAATGCATTTGAAAAACTACCGCAACAAGTAAAAAATCATTGTAAGGTAATTATGCTTTCTACTTCTGAAAGTTTTAAAGACCTTAACAAAGCTAATAGCAATCGCTTTGTAAAGAAATTCTTGAATAAACCATTGTCACAGGAAATCGTCGATGCGATTAACGTATAGTTATCGCTTACTTCTAAAATAATTCACAATTATTTCGCTGCACTCATCGGCTAATACTCCTTGAACGTATTCGGTCTGTGGGTGCAACTTTATTCCCTGGCTTAAAAAGCCTCTTTTCTCATCTTTCGCACCAACAACTATTTTATCAATTTGTGTCCAGTACGAAGCACCGCTGCACATCGTGCATGGCTCTAAAGTCACATACAAGGTACACCCTTTAAGATATTTTCCTCCCAATGCTTCTGCTGCAGCAGTAAAAGCCATCATCTCGGCATGAGCTGTAACATCGTTAAGCCTCTCCACCATGTTGTGTGAGCGAGCTATAATTCTTCCATTAGCTACAATCACAGCCCCAATAGGCACCTCATCAGCATCCAACGCCTTCTCTGCTTCAGCCAAGGCCTGACGCATAAAGTATTCGTCATCTAAAATCATTTGTTAAAAATATTAAAATTATTGATGACAAGTTCTAAACAATACCTATTGAAAAACTAATTTAATTTAACTTTATCAATACAATTAAAACGACTGATTAAATTATTTTTGTAGAGATGGCTAAAAAGATAGTACAGTTTTTAGATTTTGAAACAGAATACGACTTTCTGCTATTGGGGATTTATTGCGCCTACCGCGATTACAGAATTTGCTTTGAATTAAATAACACATTGGAATTGTCTTTCGAAAAACAAGACGACTTTGAAATTCAAGTGGAGAAGAAAGGATCAACTGGTCAGTTCCCTGTTTTCTTTGCAGAAAATAGTGATGAAGAGCAATTTTTTGTGGTTGGAAATAAAGGCAACAACGGATTGTTAATCCCAGACCTAAAACAGGTTGATTATTTCTTACTTGTACGTAATAATTCAAGATACACCACCAGTCAAATCTTAATAGAAAAAATAAAATCAATCAAAATTGTCAGCAGCGTTTTAGAATACTTTCCAGATGAATTAAAATCAGGCGACCTATTTCTATATATCGAAAAAAAAGCAGAGAAACCAACACCTACACATGACTAAAGAACCAAACAAATCAAAAATTGTTGCCACAATAGGACCTGCATGCATGGACCTTTTCACACTCGAAAGAATGATCTTATCAGGTGTTAATATTTGTCGATTAAATGGATCACATGGCGACCATGCTATGATGCAAAAAATCATCGATAATGTGCGATTGCTAAATGAAAAGCTAAATAAACATATTGCTATTTTATTCGACCTACAAGGGCCAAAAATCAGAATCGGAGATATTCTCGAAGGCAGCTTTACACTAAACAATGGAAGCGAATTAATTTTAACTCCACATCAGGTAGAAGGAAACGCGGAACAAGTGTTTATTAAATATCCACAGTTTCATAAGGATGTTAAAGTAGGCGATAGTGTTTTGATTGATGACGGAAAATTAGAATTGCGTATTGAAGAAATATTACCCGACGAAAGAGTAAGAACGAAAGTTATTCATGGAGGAATTTTATCATCCCGTAAAGGAGTTAACTTACCTAATACTGAAATCTCATTACCTAGCCTTACAGAAAAAGATCGCGCAGATTTACTCTTCGCTTTAGAGAATAATGTTGAGTGGATAGGATTGTCGTTTGTGCGTAAACCACAAGATGTAATTGAGTTAAAAGAAATTATTAAAGCACATAAAAAGATTTCTAAAGTTGTAGCTAAAATCGAAAAACCATCTGCTGTAGATTTTATCGATGATATAATTGAAGTATCTGATGCTATCATGGTAGCACGTGGCGATTTAGGAGTAGAAATGGCGATGGAAAAAGTACCGATGATTCAAAAGATGATTGTACAAAAAGCTAATCAGAAAGCGAAGCCTGTTATCATCGCAACGCAAATGATGGAAAGTATGATTGCAAACTATCGTCCTACACGAGCGGAAGCGAATGACGTTGCCAATGCTGTTTATGATGGTGCTGATGCGTTAATGCTTAGCGGCGAAACATCAGTAGGAAACTTCCCAATTGAAACTGTTCAAGCTATGTATAAAATCATTAGCGAAGTTGAAAAAAATGATTCAATCTATTTTAAGTCATCAATACCCAATAAAAAGTCTCTTAACTTTATTCCAGAATCAATTTGTTTAAACGCCTGTGAAATGGCTCGTCATTCAGAAGCTAAAGCAATTATTGCTATGACGCACAGCGGTATGACTGCATTTAGAATTTCATCACATCGACCAAAGTCAAATATTTATATTTTTACAGATAACAAATCGATTTTAAATACGCTAAGTTTATTGTGGGGGGTACAAGGATTTTTCTATGACAAGTATGAAAGTACTGATAACACAGTTCAAGAAATAAAAGATTATTTAAAATCGAAAAATTTAATAGAAGTGGGAGATTATATTATCAATGTAGCAAGTACTCCACTTCATGAAAGAGCAACAGCCAACACAATCAAATTAACTTGTACAAACTAAAATGAATATTGAATCATTAAAAAAGATATGTGAAATCCCTGGAGCTCCAGGACATGAACACAGAATACGCGAACACGTAATTGAAGAGTTAAAGAAGTTAAACGTTGAAATTTCCATTGACAAAATGGGCAATGTTACCGCACTCGTAAAAGGTAAAGAACCTAAGCGTGCAATGGCAGCTGCGCATATGGATGAAATTGGTTTCATCGTTACGCATATTGATGAAAAAGGATTTGTTCGCTTTAATACTTTGGGAGGATTTGACCCAAAGACATTGACAGCACAACGTGTAATTGTACACGGAAAGAAAGATATTATTGGCGTGATGGGTTCAAAGCCTATTCACATTATGACGCCTGAAGAAAGAACGAAGACAGCACAGCTTACAGATTACTTTATCGACTTAGGACTACCAAAAGAAGAAGTTGAAAAGCATATTAGTATAGGCGATGCCGTTACACGCGAAAGAGAACTGATTGAAATGGGAAATTGCGTGAATTGTAAATCGATTGACAATCGTATTTCAGTATTCATTTTATTAGAAACATTAAAGCAACTTGATAATACTATTCCTTACGACTTCTATGCTGCATTTACGGTACAAGAAGAAGTAGGAATGCGTGGAGCTTCAGTGGCTTCACATCATATCGAACCTGATTTCGCATTTGGATTAGACACTACGATTGCATTCGACACTCCTGGTGCTCGTCCACATGAAATGGTAACTGAGTTAGGAAAAGGCGCTGCGATTAAAATCATGGATTCAAGTACTATTTGCGATACACGTATGATTGCTTTCTTGAAAAACACAGCCGATAAGCACGCTATAAAATGGCAACCTGAAATTCTTCCAGCTGGAGGAACTGATACTGCTGCACTTCAACGCAATGGCAAAACAGGTGCAATCGCAGGAGCTATTTCTATTCCTACCAGACATATTCATCAGGTAATTGAGATGGCCGATAAAACAGATATTCAAAACTGCATTGACCTACTTACAAAAGCCATTCAGGAACTCGACAAACACGATTGGGGAATGGTTGGAAAGATTAACTAATAGAGAGTTTAGATTACAAAAAAGGGTTGAAAAATTTCAACCCTTTTTCATTATGTGTTAGATCGTATTGCTTCTACCGGATCTAAACGCGAAGCTTGATAAGCGGGCACTAATCCTGAAATAACACCGACTATAACGGATACGGATAACCCCAGAACAATATTTCCTGTGCTCAAAGGTAGATTTAACCCTGCATACTTACCGGCAATGGTTCCGAGATAAACAAGTAACAAACCAATTAGTCCGCCTAAAACGCAAAGGAATACCGACTCCGATAAAAACTGAAATAGAATAAAAAAGTTCTTAGCCCCTAATGATTTTTGAATTCCGATAATGGTAGTTCTTTCCTTTACTGAAACGAACATAATATTGGCAATACCAAATCCGCCAACAAGAATACTAAAACTTCCAATGATCCAACCTGCTTTAGTCAGCATTGCAAATAAACTGTTCAGCTGATTGGAAATTAATTTTGTCTCATTCAAAGCAAAGTTATCTTCTTCTGCAGGACGTAAACGACGAATAGAACGAAGGTTCCCTTTTAACTCATCCATTAATTGCGCATTCGATATACCAGGCTTGCCTTTTACCATAATGCGTGGCTCTAATTGATCACTTCTGATATCTAAAAATCGTCTTGCATAATTAACGGGCACCATTACCGACTTATCTTTTGAATCGCCGAGCATACTCTCTCCTTCTTTAACGAATACACCAATAACAGTAAACTTCCGTCCTTTTACGGTAATACTTTTTCCAATAGGATCAACATTCGGAATTAATGTTGAAGCCACATCAGCACCAATGATAGCTACCGGAGTTCCAGCAGCAGATTCGGTTTCGGTGAAATAACGACCGTTTGATAAATTAATGGTATAGAGATCTTCATAATGGTGAGAAACCATCGTAACTTTTGCACTTTCAACTGCATTCTTACCCGACTTAACCGTTACATCATTAGCAGTAGCACTAAACGCAAAACTTTCTCCTAACGCACTGCGTTGCTTGAGCAACTCCATTTCTTTGTAATTTGCTGTTGGACGAACCCAATACTTCCACCACGGGAAATCCTTACCAAACTCCCACGGCCATTTCTCAATGAACACCACATTACTTCCCATCTCATTTACGCTGCTACGAATTTTATTTTCTAATCCATCTACCGCAGTAAAAACAGCAATAATGGCAAAGATTCCGATGGTAACTCCTAAAAGTGAAAGAATAGTACGTAGCTTATTCACCACCAATGCATGAATGGCCATAAGCACGCTCTCGCGTAAAAGTCGTAGGTAAATTTTCATTGGGGCAAAGGTACGATAGTTTGAATAGAATTAGGAGATGACCTATAAAAATCGACTAAACAGCTAGGCATTTATTTGGGGGCAATGTGTTTAAGTTATAAATTTGTTTGAGATGCAAAATAAGTGCTAAGCCTAACATAAATTGGCCATTTTAGCCAAAACATGTTGTGTATTTTAAAAACCAAGGAACATTTTAATAATTATTTAAGAATATATGGATTACATTTCGACATCAGCGCTTGCAAATGAGCTTGATTTAAAGTCCAGCGAACTTTTCGACAAACTGCAAACACTTGGTTGGATTGAACGAAAAAATGATAAATGGATATTGACTGACCTCGGAAAACAAAAAGGTGGTCAAATAAGAACGAACCCGAAATTTGGAGAATTCGTTGTTTGGCCTGAAAACATATCAATCGATAATGAATCGCAAATAGATAGATCAAAACTACTAAACGCAACAACCATTGGGAAGCACTTCAAAGTCTCATCGCAGCGACTGAATTTGATTTTATCAGAATTAGGATGGATAGAAAAAGGTCTATCGGGGTGGACAGTTACAAAACTTGGAAAAAATGTTGGAGGAAAACAGTTTGAACACGAAACTTCTGGTGGTTCTTATGTTTTATGGCCCAACTCAATTTTACAAAACACAAGCTTAGTCGATGTCTTTACAGATGCACCCATTGAAAAAACAATAGCTAAGCAAGTCGAAACAATTCAAGAGCAGTCGCAGTCATCTTCGCAAACATCAAATAATTTTAGAGATAAATTTGAAGCAAAACACAGAACAAAAGATGGACACTATGTTCGTTCAAGAGCCGAGTTAATAATTGACAACACGCTTTATGATTACGGCTTGGTTCACGCATATGAAAAAAAAGTACCAATTCAAGAGGAATTATATACTGACTTTTATTTACCTAATGGAAAAGTTTATATCGAATTTTGGGGAATGGAAAGTGACCCTAAATATTTAGAACGCAAGAAAGTAAAATTAGAGATTTACAAAAAGTATGAATTAAAATTAATTGAGCTTGATGATAATGATATTGCAAACCTCGATGATCACTTACCAAAAAAATTATTAAAGTTTGGTATCAAGGTATATTAGTTGAAAAATAAAATAGCTGTTTATTTATTTTCATTTGAGGCAAATCAATTTTAATTTGCCCCCAACCAACCGTAAAAACTCGCCTTCTCTCACCAGGCAAACATCAAAATAAACTAATTTTAGCGCAGAAGAAATTAACATGTCGCAAGAAAAACAACAACTCGAACAACAACTCTGGAATATAGCAAATACCCTTCGTGGTAAAATGGATGCCGATGATTTCAGAGATTATATATTAGGATTTATTTTTTATAAATACCTCAGCGAAAAAATGGAAGATTATGCCAACACCATTTTGAAGCCTGATAAATTAACCTACGATCAAGTAGAAAAGCATAAAAACAAAAAAGAATTTCTGGCGGCCATCAAAGAAGAAGCTCTTGATAAATTAGGGTATTTCTTAAAGCCCTCTGAATTGTTTAGCGAAATGGCCCGCAGAGGAAATGCAGAAGGGAAAAGTAAATTTATATTAGACGACCTCTCCAAAGTACTTACCAGCATTGAGCAAAGTACCATGGGCTCTGAGAGCGAAGAAGATTTTGGAAACCTCTTCGAAGATTTAGATTTAACAAGTAGTAAGCTCGGCAAAACCGAAAACGATAAGAATGAACTCATCGTTAAAGTACTTGCGCATTTAAACGAAATCGATTTCGATTTAAAAAATACTGAGAATGATGTATTAGGCGATGCCTACGAATACCTCATTGGAAAATTTGCCAGTGGTGCTGGTAAAAAAGCAGGCGAGTTTTATACACCTCAACAAGTAAGTTCGGTGTTAGCGCGACTCGTTACAGTAGGAAAAACAAAACTTAAATCGGTGTATGACCCTACTTGTGGCTCGGGCTCTTTGTTGCTGCGAGTAGCTAAGGAGGTGAAGGAGGTCTCTGCGTTTTACGGACAAGAAAGTAACCCAACAACGTACAACTTATGCCGCATGAACATGATCATGCACGATGTACACTACAAAAAGTTTGATATTAAAAATGAAGATACGTTAGAACGACCTCAACACATCGACCAACGCTTTGAGGCCATTGTTGCTAACCCTCCGTTTATTGCTGAGTGGAGCGCAAGCCCTTTGTTTATGAGTGATGATCGATATGCTGCCTACGGCCGACTTGCACCAAAAGGTACAGCCGACTTTGCCTTTGTACAACACATGGTTTTTCAGTTGGCAGATAATGGAACAATGGCGTGCGTATTACCGCATGGTGTTTTGTTTAGAGGTGGTGCCGAAGGACATATACGCGAGTATCTGATAAAAGAAAGAAACTACCTCGATGCAGTTATTGGATTACCAGCTAATATTTTTTACGGAACCGGTATTCCTACCTGTATTTTAGTTTTAAAGAAAGACAGAAACAAAGATGCTGAGCGAAGCCGAACCGTATTATTTATTGATGCCAGCCAGCACTTTGAAAAAGTAAAAACACAAAATGTATTAAGGGCCGATGATATAAACAAAATCATTGCTACCTATAAGGCGCGCACAGCAGAAGACAAATACAGTTACGTAGCAAACCTGCAAGAGATTGCTGAAAACGATTACAACCTAAACATCCCTCGCTATGTTGATACCTTTGAAGAAGAAGAAGCGGTTGATTTAAAAGCAGTAAGTAAAGAGTTGCGAGAGATTGCTGAGCAGAGCCGAAGTACCGATGCAACCATTGCTAAATTTTGTAAAGAGTTAGGAATAGACACCCCGTTTTAATGAAAGCATCAAGTAAATTATTTTTGGGGCACGCCCCTTTGCCTGCGCAAATCCCAGCCCTCACGGGTCAGGCTGTCACTACTCGCTTTGCTATTTGCAATAGCAAGAGCTCAAACAAACCGTTCCATCCTTCGTGCAAACTATGAAACCAGCCATGGCAGCTAACAAAACAAAAAAAGCCCTCGTACCGAAATTGAGGTTTAAGGGATTTGGCGATGAATGGAAACCCACATTGCTTGGCAGTACATGTAGAGTTACAACAGGAAATAAAGATACACAAAATAGAGTTGATGATGGTGCATTTCCTTTTTTTGTACGCTCTAATACAGTTGAAAGAATAAATAGCTATTCTTTTGATGGGGAGGCAATACTAACATCAGGTGATGGTGTTGGGGTTGGCAAAAACTTTCATTATATAAATGGCAAATTTGATTTTCATCAAAGAGTATACGCTTTATTAGATTTCAAGAAAAATTATTATGGAAAATTTATTTATCAATTATTCGTAGAAAAATTCTATAAAAGAGTAATGCGATTAAGCGCAAAAAACTCTGTTGATTCGGTGCGTCTGAATATGATAACAGAAATGAATGTTTGCTTCCCCACCCTACCCGAGCAACAAAAAATAGCGGTCTTTTTATCTGCCCTAGATGAAAAAATACAGCAGCTCACCCGCAAAAAAGAATTGTTAGAGCAATACAAAAAAGGAGTGATGCAGCAGTTACTAACTGGCAAGTTGAGATTTAAAGACAGTAACGGCAAGGCGTATCCGAAGTGGGAAGAGAGAAGACTTGGAGATGTTTTAGATTATATTCAACCTACAAAGTATTTAGTAGAAAGTACAGAATATGACAATTCTTATTCGACACCAGTACTTACAGCAGGTAAAACTTTTATTTTAGGATACACAAATGAAACAAAGAATATTTACAATCAAATTCTTCCTGTAATATTATTTGATGACTTTACTACTGCAACTCAATTTGTTGATTTCCCATTTAAAGCAAAATCGTCTGCAATGAAGATTTTAGTTCCTAAGCAAAATGAAAACATATTATTTTTATATGAAGTAATGCAACTTATTAAATTCGAAGTTGGAGGTCATGGTCGTCACTGGATTTCTCAGTTTGCATTATTGAATATTCCATACCCTTGCATTGAAGAACAACAAAAAATATCTGAATATCTAAAAGCAATCAACTCCAAAATAGAATTCGTTTCTAAACAAATAACCCAAACTCAAACTTTCAAAAAAGGTTTGTTACAGCAAATGTTTGTATGAGTTTACAAAGTGAAGCCCTTTTAGAAAATAATTTAATCAAGCAATTAACTAGCTTAGGTTATGCGTCCGTAAATATACAGGATAGTGATGTCCTAGTGGCTAATTTAAAATTACAGTTAGAGCACTTCAATCAAACAACCTTCTCTGCAAAAGAATTTGATGCTATTTTAAATCACTTAGCCAAAGGCAACGAGTTTATAAAAGCAAAAACATTAAGAGACCGCTTTGCTATTGTAAAAGAAAATGGAGAAACCGTTTATGTGCGCTTTTTTAATAATGAAGATTGGAGTAAAAATATTTACCAGGTTACTAATCAGGTTCAACAGCAAGGTTCATTTTTAAATCGCTACGATGTTACGTTACTCGTTAATGGCTTGCCGTTAGTACAGATAGAACTAAAACGAGCAGGCATCGAAATTAAAGAAGCCTTTAATCAAATTAACCGTTACCAGCATCATTCATTTTGGAGCAACTACGGCTTATTTCAATATGTGCAGTTATTTGTAATCAGCAACGGAGTAAACACAAAATACCTTGCAAATAACAAACTACAATCGGTTAAGCAAACCTTCTTCTGGGCCGATGAAAAAAATAAAAACATCACCGACCTTACGCAATTTGCAACTGCGTTTTTAAATACCAGTCACTTAGGTAAGTTCATATCACATTACGTGGTAATCAATGAAACTTTTAAGAACATGATGGTATTGCGTCCGTATCAATACTACGCAACCGAAGCCATAATTCGTCAGGTAGCTACAAGCAATAACAATGGTTATATCTGGCATACCACCGGCTCAGGTAAAACATTAACCTCGTTTAAGGCAAGTCAAATTATTATGGATTTGCCACAAGTACATAAAGTGGTTTTTGTAGTCGATCGTAAAGATTTAGATTATCAAACCATGCAGGAGTTTAACAGCTTCAAAAAAGGCAGCGTAGACGTTACCAACAATACTACTTCCTTAGTTAAACAGCTCACAGACGATACTAAGCTCGTGCTTACTACCATTCAAAAGTTAAACAATGCGATATCAAAACAGCATTATGAAACTAAAATGGGAAATCTGAAAGACAAAAAAATTGTTTTCATTTTTGATGAATGTCATCGTTCGCAGTTTGGTGATACCCACGATAGAATTGTTACCTATTTTAAAAATGCACAACTATTTGGCTTTACAGGCACACCCATATTTGCTGAAAACGCCAGTAAAAACGAATTAGGAAAACGCACCACCAAAGATTTGTTTGGAACTTGTCTGCATAAATATGTAATCACAGATGCTATCCGCGACCAAAACGTTTTAAAATTTGGTATTGAGTACATTGGTAAATACAAAAACAAAAGCAAAACATTTATTGATATCGAAGTAGAAGATATTGATAAAGCAGAAGTGCTGGATTCACCAAAGCGTTTAGAAAAAATTGCTGATTATATTATCAAGTACCATAACCAAAAAACTTTTAATCGTGAGTACTCTTCTTTGTTTGCTGTAAGCAGCATTGAAAATTTAATTAAGTATTACGAAATTTTTAAAAGAAAGAAAGAATCAGGTGAACACGATTTGCGCATTGCTACCATTTACACCTACGGAGTAAACGAAGATGATGCAGATGCACAAGATATATTACCTGGTGAGGATTCGTTTTTTGCAATGGCCGCCGATCCACAATTAGGTTATGAAACCAAACATACAAGAGATAAATTAGAAAATTTTATTTCCGATTATAACGCGCAATACGGAACTAATTTTTCTACAAAAGATAATTTGCTGTTTGAAGGATATTTCAAAGATATTAGCAAGCGACTAAAAGAACGCGAGAAAGAAAATTTCGATGACGATAAAGATCGTCTAGATGTTTTGTTAGTCGTAAACATGTTTCTTACAGGCTTTGATGCGAAAAAAGTAAACACCCTTTACGTAGATAAGAACTTAAAGCATCACGGATTAATACAAGCTTATTCCAGAACCAACAGAATATTTGGAGAAAAGAAATCACAAGGCAACATACTTTGTTTTAGAAATTTAAAAGCTTCTACCGATGAGGCCATCACCCTGTTTTCAAACAAAGAAGCTATTGAAGATATTGTTCTTCCTCCTTACGAAGCCATAGAAAACAAATTCAAAGAAGCATTAGATAGATTACTGTCGATAGTTCCTACGTATCAATCGGTAGATGATTTAGAGAGTGAAGATGACGAGTTGCAATTTATTCAAGCATTTAGAGCATTACTACGCGCTAAAAACGTATTGGAATCCTACACCGATTTTACGTGGAACGACTTAGGAATTGACGAACAAACTTTTGAAAACTACAAAAGCAAATACCTCGACCTTTACGATAAAGTAAAAAAAGATACAGCCAAACAAAAAGCATCCATCTTAGATGATATCGATTTTGAAGTAGAGCTTATTCATCGTGATCAAATTAATGTAGCTTACATTTTAAAGTTATTAGCCAAATTAAAAGGAGCTAAAACATCAGAAACGCAACAGCAACGTAAAGCCATTATGGAATTACTCGGTGGCGATGTGATGTTAAGAAGCAAGCGCGAGTTAATTGAAAAGTTCATCTTAGAAAACTTACCAATCATTAGTGATGCAGATAACATCCCTGATGAATTTGAGAAATACTGGCACGACCAAAAAGTATTAGCATTAGGTAAACTATGTGATGTTGAGAACTTGGATCAAGAGCAATTCAAAGCCTTAATTGACGCTTACATTTTCAGTGGACAAGATCCTCTTCGCGATGAAGTATTCAAATGCATCGGTAACCGTCCGAGTATTTTAAAAGCAAAAGAAATTGGCGAGCGCATCATTCATAAAATGAAAGAATACGTTGAGGTGTTTGTAAAAGGGATGGTGGCTTAACATGGACACCCATTAATCTAGGAAAGGCCTGCAATAAAATCAGAATTTATAAAAATGTCAATGGAAAAATTTATGGTTATGCTATTGGCGTGGATGTAATGAAGGGAGAGTTTTGATTTTCACTAATTTTGTTTCGCTCAGTTAGATGTTATAATAGTTGCAACTACATTTTACAAAACCAAAAATATCATTTATATACCTACTCAAATTATGGATTTAGTAATCAAAAATCTCAACAAGCAATATAGCAATGGTGTACATGCCATGAACGATGTAACTCTTACCATCAACAAAGGTATGTTTGGTTTGTTAGGACCGAATGGCGCTGGCAAATCATCATTGATGCGCACCCTAGCAACACTACAAAATGCTGATAGTGGTTCAGTAATGCTTGGTGATATTGATGTTTTAAACGACCAAGAATCAGTAAGGAAAATCTTGGGCTATTTGCCACAAGAGTTTGGTGTATATCCTAGAACATCGGCTGTTGACTTACTCGAACATTTAGCTATTCTAAAAGGATTTAGCAATGGCAGTGAGCGAAAAGATATGGTTGATCAATTGCTCAACAAAGTAAATTTATATGAACATCGCAAAAAAGCAGTGAGTAGTTACAGTGGTGGAATCCGCCAACGATTTGGTATTGCACAGTGTTTAATTGGCAACCCTAAATTGGTAATTGTGGATGAACCAACTGCTGGATTAGATCCAGGCGAACGTAATCGTTTCTACAACATATTAAGTGAAATTGGTGAAAACATCATTGTAATTTTATCTACGCATATTGTACAAGATGTAAGAGAACTTTGCACACAAATGGCAATCATGAACAAGGGTAAAGTCTTGTTTTGTGGCAATACTGATGACGCCTTACTTCAAATAAAAGGAAAAGTTTGGGAACGAAAAGTGGATAAAGGTCAATTACAAGATTTTCAAACTAATTATAAAATTATTTCCAGCAAATTGGTTGGAGGAAAACCTTTAATTCATGCATTTTCTGAAAATGAATTAGGCAACGGATTTACAAAAGCGGAAGAAAATTTAGAAGATGTATTTTTCGCAAAACTGAATGAATTAGTTTAATACCAACCGAAAAACTTTATGTGGAAATTTATAAAACACGAATGGAAATATTGGCTCAATTCGCCAATGACATGGATCTTTTTATTCATCATCACTATTTTGGTGATGGGTGCTGTATCATCTGACAGCGTCACTATTGGTGGTGGTGTAGGTAGCGTTCATAAAAATGCGCCATTTGTAATTCAAACTTATTACGGAGTAATGTCGCTCATTTGTTTGTTAATGACGACTGCATTTATGAATGCTTCAGCCAACAGAGACTTTTCAAGTGGCATGTATCAATTTATTTTTTCATCGCCTATCAAAAAACGAGATTATTATTTCGGAAAATTTATTGGTGCTGCAAGTATAGCGGTATTACCACTTTTAGGTGTTTCTATTGGTGCATTGATTGGACCGTTGATGCCATGGGCAGAACCAAACCGCTATGGCGACGTTATTTGGAGCGGACATTTACAAGGCCTAATTACATTTGGAATTCCCAATACAATTATTGCTGCTGTACTTTTGTATTCGTTAGCAATTATTTTTCGAAGCAATATTGTTTCATTTGTTGGAGCAATGCTGATATTAGTATTGTATGCTGTATCTGCAGGCTTCACTAGAGATATTGAAAAAGAATGGTTGGCAAATATTTTAGATCCATTTGGCTTTCGTCCTGAAACAATCATTTCAAAATACATGACGGTCGATGAAAAAAATGCTCATGGCGTTCCGCTAGTTGGTGCTTTGTTGATTAACCGTTTGGTATGGCTATCGATAAGTTTTTTGATTTTAATTGTGGCTTACTTCAAATTTTCATTCAGCGCAAAAAATGAATCAGCTAAAAAAGCAAAAACGAAGGATTCAAAAATTGAATCGTTAAATAGTACTAATCGTATTTATGCAGCAAATACTGCTAGTCAATTCTCGCTTTCAGCTTTGTGGTTTTTAATAAAGTTTGAAAAAAAAGCAATTATTAATAACTCTACGTTCATCATCATTGTTGTTATTGGCTTAATGAATTTAGTCGCATCGTTAACAACATTTTCGGGTGGCTATGGAATAGAGCAATATCCTGTTACCTATAATGTAATTGATCTCATTAACGGTTCATTTTATTTATTCCTTATTGCCATTATTACCTTTTATACAGGTGTGTTAGTATGGAAGGAACGCGATGCGAAAATAAATGAAATACAAGACGCTACTCCTATTCAAACATCACTGCTGTTCGTTTCGAAATTAGCAGCTATCATTTTTTCGATTGCCTTGATTTTGTCTTGCACAATATTTATTGGCATAATCGCACAAGCATGTATGGGATATCATCGTTATGAAATTGATGTATATGTTAAATCCTTGCTAATAAAAGATTTACTCTCTTTCTCTTACCTTGTAATCATTTCTTTGTTTTTCCATTACCTAATCAACAATCGTTATATCGCTTACTTTGCATTTGTAGCCTTTGTTATTTTGAATTCATTTGTTTGGGGTGTTTTAAAAATCAATTCTAATCTTGTAAAATTTGGAGGAACTCCCACTGTTACCTATTCCGACATGAATGGATTTGGTCCGTTTGTACCTTCAAGTATATGGTTCAATATTTATTGGACAATTGCTTCTGTGTTGATTGGCTTTGTAATTTTTTCATTCTATATACGAGGTAAAGAAACTGGCTTTAGACATCGACTTGTAAACTCAAAATATTTATTGAGCAAAAATAAAATCGCCATTGGCTTATGTGCAATTGTGTTCGTGCTGTGTTGCAGTTTCATGTATTACAATACTAAAGTGGTAAACGAATACACGTCTGGTCAAGAGCAAGAAAACGATCAAGTTGATTATGAAAAAAAATATAAAAAATATGAAACGTTAGTTCAGCCACGTTTCTATAAATACAATTACAATATCGATTTGATGCCATACGAGCGCAGCATGAGTGCTAATGTAGAAGCTTGGGCAAGAAATATTTCTAATCAACCGATAACTGAATTACATTTTACAATGCCTCAGGTACCTGATTCAGTAAAAATATTAATCGAAAGCAGCAAATTAAAATTGAATGATAGTCGATTAGGTTATCGCATATATACGTTAGTAAAACCTTTGCAACCCAACGATTCAATCATGATTAAATTTGATGTGAGTCGTATCACAAAAGGATTTGAGAACGAAGTAACATTTACGCAACTTACGCAAAATGGAACATTCTTTAACAACAGAGATATATTACCCACTTTTGGTTATGAAAACGCGTATGAAATCAGCGATAAAAACAAGCGTATAAAATTAAAGTTGCCTCCTCGTTTGCGCATGCCTAAATTGAATGAACAAGATTTAAGCGCAAGAGCAAATACATACATTAGCAACTGTTCTGATTGGGTGGAATTAAACACAACTATCAGTACCACTAAAGACCAAATAGCAATTGCTCCTGGCAGTTTAATTAAGTCTTGGGAGGCAAATGGCAAAAAATATTTCAATTATCAGCTCGAACAAAAATCATTGGATTTCTATTCATTCATTTCGGCGAAATATGAAGTGAAAAGAAAACGTTGGAATGGAATTGATTTGGAAGTTTATTATATCAAAGAGCATGAATACAATGTACCCAATATGCTCAATAGTTTACAAAAGTCAATTGACTACTACACGAGCAATTTTGGGAAATATTACCACAAGCAATGTAGAATTATTGAGTTCCCACGTTATGCAAGTTTTGCGCAAGCATTCCCAGGTACTATGCCTTATAGCGAAGGAATTGGTTTTATCATCGATGAAAGAAACGTTACCAAAGATGATATTGACCAAGTGTTCTATGTGGTAGCGCATGAAATGGCACATCAATATTGGGCGCATCAACTATGTGGCGCTAATATGCAAGGTAGTGAAATGATGAGTGAAGGATTTGCACAATATTCTGCTTTGATGGTTATGGAAAAAGAATACGGCAAGGATAAAATGAAGAAGTTTTTGAAGTATGAAATGGATGGCTATTTAAGGGGAAGAAGCAGTGAGTTTGAAGCAGAAAGACCTTTAATTAAAACAGAATCGCAACAGTATATTCATTATCAAAAAGCGAGTGTGGTTATGTACTATTTAAAGGAAATGATTGGCGATAAGAAAGTGAATGAAGCCTTAAAATCCCTGATAGATTCTTTTGCATACAAGCAACCACCCTATCCAACATCAATTTCAGCAGTCAATGCTTTTAGAAAAGTAACACCTGATAGCTTACAATATCTAATTGATGATATGTTTGAAAACATCACTATTTTTTCCAACAGAACAATCGACACAAAGTATAAAAAGGTAGGTCAAGAATATGAAGTTACAATAACAACTACATCTGAAAAGTTCAGAGCTGATTCTTTAGGAAATGAAAAAAATAGAATTTTGAATGATTATATTGATGTAGGCATCTTCGCAGAGCCAAGTAATAAAAATAACTTGGGTAAAGTTCTAGTTTATCAACGCATGAGAATAAATAAAAAAGATAACACTTTTGTATTTAGAACGAAAGAAAAACCATATCAAGCAGGTATTGATCCATACAACTATTTAATTGATCGAATTCCAGATGATAATATTAAGAAGCTGGAGGAATTGTAAGTAATTTATAAAGCGACATTAGAACAGGAATTAGAAGAATAAATAAAAAGCAATTTCTACTTTTAAATACAGTAATTTACAAATAGAAATAGTGTAACCTAAGATATTAAAGCTCATAAAAAAATCCCCGCTCACGCAGGGATTTTTTATTTACTCAGAAAATTATTTTTTATTTCTTATCTTCCGACATCAACGTATCCATACCCATCATCTGACGCATTGTTTTTTGCATTCCTTCAGGAGAGCCATCCAAGAATAAAACATTTCCTTTTCCATACTCTGCAAAATTCTTAATTGCTTCTGTCCACATCGAAAACATAATCATCGATGTATCCAAGTTTGCCTGTTGCATTTCGCGTGCAGCATTCTGCATACCCTTAGCCACCTCTTCTCTGAATAACGCAACTCCTTGTCCGCGTAACTGTGCAGCCTCACGCTCTGCTTGCGCTGCAATTTTAATTGCATTACCTTCTGCTTCTGCCGATTTTGTTTTAGTAATTAATAAAGCTTGTCCTTCGTTTTCAGCTGCTGCTTTTAAATTGTTTGATGCAACCACTTTACTCATCGATACCATTACTGCTTCATCAAATGTAATATCGTTGATTTGTAAATCTTGTAAGTGATATCCCCACTCTTCAATTACATTATCAATTTGCTCTTTTACGTGATCTACGATTTCACGACGAAGTCCTAATACTTCCGACTGCTTTTTAGTAGCAACGAAAGCACGAATATTTCCTTCAATCGTTCTGATTAATGCTTGCATTAAATTCTTTTCATCGATGAACTTAAATGCTACTTTCTTAATTGTTTCTTCTTCGCTATCAATTACCGAAAATAAAATCATCGATTTAAAATACACATTCGCCTGATCGACAGTTACTGCCTGGAACTCCAACTCAACAGAACGATTCTGAGTTGATATTTTTTTGAAGACAGTTTCGATAAACGGAATAATAAAATTTAAACCTGGACGAATAATTCGCTGATACTTTCCGAAGATGGTAATAACAGAAACATTTCCTTGTTGGACTGTTCTCAAGCCCATAAATAGAATCACTACGATTCCAATAATAATTGCTGTTGACATATTGATAAAATTTAAATTAATTCCACTTTAATGTTGAGATCATTTTCATGATATCTTCTTTCGCATATTTAATAGCAGGTGCTAAACTATCGGCATTAGGAGCTGCATTAAAATAAAGTGCGCCTCTTAAAAAATGATTAGTACTATCGGTTACAAAAAACTGAATGGGTGATGCTGCATCGCCACCGATTTCATAAAGAATACCACCAACGTTATCATTTACTTTCAATACACTTTCGTTTATAGAACTTGCACGCGAAGTATGCTTATAAACTAATGTGCGTGTATCTTCTGCGTACTTATTAAAATCACCGTTTAGTTTTTTATACGTCAGATAAATCTGTCCATTTAATTTAGGCATTACAATGTAATACCAAAATGGCTCCGACAAGCTATTAGTATCGGGAATAGCAGCTGCGGATGTAGATATATCAAATGAATACGGACAATTAGCAGGCTTAAACTCTTTATAAGCATGTGCGGGAAAAGAAATTCGATAATAACCCTTCGGCTTTGGAATAGTATTGTCTTCGTTATCGCCACATGCAATAATTACCATTGCTAAAAAAACAAGTACAACAAGCTTCTTGAAATTCATGGTACAAAGATGCAAAAAGAAAGGCATCCGAAGATGCCTGGTATTAAAATCTTAAAAAGGTTCTTGCGAGCCCTGATCACTAATTGGAGGTTCCTCCATTCCATGATGAACATCGTGATTATTATTTTGTTCGTTTTCACGTTTGCTTAGCATAGTCATGTTTTCTGCAATGATTTCTGTCGCATATTTTTTCACACCATCTTTCTCCCAGCTGCGCGTACGCAATTTACCTTCGATAAAAATCATATGCCCTTTACGTAATTTCAGCTTTTCGGCTGCTTCGGCTAAGCCTCGCCATAGCACAATGTTATGCCATTCGGTTTGATCCTGGCGCTGTCCATCTTTGTTCTTAAAATATTCGGTGGTGGCCAAAGGAAACTTCGCTACCATAATACCACCTTCCATGTGTCTGAACTCAGGATCTTTTCCTAAGTTTCCAATTAAAAATACTTTGTTTACTCCCGACATAATATATAGTTTGATGAATTACTTATTTACTATGTTCGGCTTGGCTGTGTATAGCAAATATAATTAATTACTTGAAAGAAAAAACAATAACCTTTGATGATAATAGAAATATTACACTAAATGTTCGCCCGCACTTAAGATTCCTCATTTTCGAGGTATTTGACAATTAGCTGGGGCATTCCAAAATCGCTCAACCGACTCCATGGGATATTGATATATTCAGTAGCGTCCATACTTGGAATATTTTCCAATTTAATCCACCAAAATTTAGCATATATGATTTGATGCGACAATACATGTTTTACAACCGAGCTTGATTTAACTACGCTGTAAGAAGTACCTTTTATGTGATTTGCTATATTCGTATTTGATAAATCAAAAGCACTTTGATTTTTATTTTCTGATTCAATTAGTGGAAATTGATACAATCCCTGCCAGATATCTTTTGCTTCTCTTTTCTGAATGATGGTATTTTTCTCATCCGAAAGAATCAGGTAATTGAAATAACGATTGCGCGTTTTGGTTTTTTTTGACTTGACAGGATATTCGCTTACCGAATTAGAAGCATAACTCTTGCAATACTCCATAAATGGACAAACGGAACAATCGGGGTTGGAAGGTTTGCACTGCATAGCGCCGAACTCCATCAAAGATTGATTAAATGTCCCAGGATTGGATTTATCGAGTAGTTCATTCGCTAGTACAAAAAACTCTTTTTTACCATTGTTAGAATCGATGGGCGTATTTATCGCAAATATTCTGGAAAGAAAACGGTAAACATTTCCATCGACAACGGCATGAGGTAAATTAAAAGCAAAGGAACTAATGGCTGCTGCAGTATAATCGCCAATTCCCTTTAATGCTCTAATTTGCTCATATTGATTAGGAAAATTTCCATTGTATTCATCTCTCACTACTTTGGCCGCGGCGTGTAAATTTCTGGCGCGCGAATAATACCCTAGCCCTTGCCATAATCGCAAAACCTCTCGTTCATCGGCATTGGCAAGGTCGGTTACCGTTGGGAAGTTTTCCATAAATCGGAGCCAGTATGGCATTCCCTGCTCGACACGGGTTTGTTGTAAAATCACTTCTGAAAGCCAAATCGCATAGGGGTCGTTTGTCCTACGCCAGGGCAAATCACGCTGGTTATTGCGATACCAATCCATTAAAATTTGGCTTAATTCCATTATTTATTGTGTAAGGGGCTCAAAAATAAAGAATTAATGTTTTTGTATTTCAATCATAAAGCCTATCTTTGCAGCCCCTAAACGAGAATTAACAATTTAAACATATTGTCATTATGACTAAAGCAGAATTAGTAAACGAGATTTCAACTAAAACAGGTATTGAGAAAGTTGCGGTTCAACAGACTATTGAATCGATGATGAAAGTAGTACGTAACTCATTAATCAATGATGAAAACGTATACTTAAGAGGATTTGGAAGTTTTATCGTTAAAAAACGTGCAAAGAAGACTGGTCGTATCATTACAAAAAATGCAACTATTATCATCCCTGAGCATTATATCCCGGCTTTCAAGCCTGCTAAAACTTTCACCGAGCGCGTTAAAACTGCACACGTGAAAAAATCAGAAGGATAATAAATGAAAGGAAATCATTTGCAATTAATAATTGTAGGAGCAGCTTTAGTACTTACCGGAGTAATTTACACGATGCCTTCTCAGGTAAATGTAAAGGGAGAAACTATAGAGGGTCCTGCCAAAATAGATGCAAGTGGTTTTAGTGAGAGTGAAATATTAAATCAAGCGAAAGCTTTACTGGACAGTAACCAGTCGAAAAAACTAGCGTTCTTTGAGACAGCAGTAAAAAATAATGGAGATCGAGACACCGCAGTGCTCGATCAAATGGGAAGATTTTGGGATCAGGCCGGACTACCTGCAGCCGCAGCAATTTGGTTTGAAAAGAAATCAGTAGTCGTAAAATCAGAGCAAGGTTATCTTGACGCTGCCTACCGTTATTTTGACGCATTTAAAATGACAGAGGATTCGTTATTTAGAACGTTGATGGTTAAGAAAGCAATGGAAAACTATCAACTTGTTTTAGATAAAAACCCTTCGAACTTAAATGCAAAAACAGATTTAGGAGTTTGTTATGCCGAGGGATCTGCGGAGCCAATGAAAGGAATTATGCTTCTTCGAGAAGTAGTTTCAGCGGACCCTAATCATGAAATGGCCCAGTTCAACTTAGCCATGTTATCGATTAAATCAGGTCAGTTGGATAAAGCCATCGACAGGTTAAACACAGTATTAAAGATTAACCCTAAAAGAATCGACATTTATTTCTACCTTGGACAAGTGTATTCGTCGAGTGGAGATAATGCAAAAGCGATTGAAAGCTACAACAACTTCGTCACTAAAACCGACGACCCTAATGCAGCTGTTGAAGTAAAAAAAATGATTACAGCGCTTGAAAAAAGCCCTGCTTAAAACTGAAATAAATTACAATTCTAACCGAATAAAAAAATATTATTATGCCTTCAGGTAAAAAACGTAAGCGCCATAAAATGGCAACCCACAAACGTAAAAAGCGTCTTAGAAAAAACCGTCATAAGAAGAAGAAATAATCTGTAACAACAGGTTATTTCAAACGACAGATTGTGCTCTAATTTTTTAGGGCTTTTCTGCTTTGTATGACTATGGACATTCATTTCGTATGTCCGTACTGTTTGTATATTCTAAATTTTAACCAGCTTTTTCTGATTGAACAGTGAATTAATTATTGATTCGTCTTCAAGCGAAGTGACTATTGCTTTGGTTGAAGAGAAGCGCCTCGTAGAGCTCAACAAAGAGAAAAAAGAAAACAATTTCTCTGTTGGAGATATCTATTTGGGACGTGTTAAGAAACTCATGCCTTCACTGAACGCAGCATTTGTTGACATCGGCTATGAAAAAGATGCATTCTTGCATTACCTTGACCTTGGTCCGCAGGTACATTCATTGCTTAAGTTTATGCGAAGCACCGTAAATGGTAGTCAGCCGCAATCATTATTGAACAATTTCGAACTAGAAGCTGACATTAACAAGGCAGGTAAAATTGGACAAATACTCTCTCCCAATATGAACCTAATCGTTCAAATTGCGAAAGAACCAATTTCAACCAAAGGACCACGTATCACTTCTGAAATTTCACTAGCCGGAAGATATGTCGTTTTAGTTCCCTTCTCCGATGTAGTTTCGATTTCTCAGAAGATAAAAAGCAGTACTGAACGCCAGCGCCTGAAGCGATTGGCCATGTCGATTAAGCCAAGAAATTTCGGAATTATTGTTAGAACTGTTGCTGAAGGTAAAAAGGTTGCAGATCTTGATGCTGATATTCAAGACTTGTGTTCGCGCTGGCAAGCGATGCATGAACAGCTAAAAACAGCATTGGCTCCTGTCAAGATTTTGGGAGAAATGAATAGAACTTCGACCATTCTTCGTGATTTACTTA
This sequence comes from Bacteroidota bacterium, assembly GCA_046052065.1. GTDB lineage: Bacteria > Bacteroidota > Bacteroidia > AKYH767-A > OLB10 > CAINEC01. The sequence continues at coordinate 22,380 of JBJOND010000005.1, forward strand.
ATCCAAACTTTAACAGTATTCAGGTGAATGACCCTTCGTTAGCTGAAGAAATTAAAAGCTATATCCGAAGTATTGCTCCCGATCAGGTAGATATTGTAAAGCTTTATAAAGGCAAACTTCCAATTTTTGAAAACTTTGGAGTAGACAAACAAATAAAAGGATTGTTCGGTAAGACGGTAACGTTAAGCGGTGGTGCTTACTTAATTATTGAGCATACAGAAGCGCTTCATGTAATTGATGTCAATTCAGGAGGAAGAAATAAAGGGGCACAGGATAATCAAGAAGCAAGTGCTTTAGCTGTAAACATTGCTGCTGCCAAAGAAATTGCTCGTCAGTTGCGCTTGCGCGATATGGGCGGAATTGTGGTTATCGATTTTATCGATATGAAGAACACGCTTCATCGCAAAGAGTTGTTCGACACTTTACGCGATGAGATGAAATTAGATCGCGCACGCCATACTATTTTACCAGCAAGTAAATTTGGATTGATTCAATTAACTCGTGAACGTGTACGTCCTGTTACCAATATCATCACCGTAGAAAAATGTCCTACATGCGATGGCAGTGGTGAAATAAAAGCTTCTATCCTTTTAATTGACGATATCGAAAATAATATTCGTTATTTATGTCAAGAACAGAATGAAAAATCACTCACACTACACGTACATCCTTACTTGGCTGCATATTTAACGCAAGGTAAGTATACGTTTAAGTCATATCAGTGGAAGTGGTTTAAGAAATACAAAAAATGGATTGCTATCGATCCTATTTCAGCACTTCATTTTATGGAGTATCATTTTTTCAATAATCAAGGAGAAGAAATTAAACTTTAATTTCTGTGTTCCGCAACTACAATTGGCTTGCGGATTTTTTGTACTTGTCCTTGCTCAGTAATTATTTCAGCATACAAAATGTAAATTCCTGAAGGCAAAATTCGATTTCGTTCGTCCGTGCCATCCCAGATAAGCTTATCATCACCGCCAATTAAATCAGCATTTAATAATTGTTTGATTTTATTTCCGTTTAAATCAAGAATTAGAATAAATGACCATGCTCCACCAATATTCGAATTAATTTCAATCAGTGTATGATCATCAAAACCATCGTTATCAGGAGAAAAAACGGTTGGAGTTATGCTAATAATTGTTTCCTCTGTTGAACCATCAATGGCCTGCGAATTTTTTAAAGTTGGAGTTGCATAACCGGAGGCATAAGATGCGCTACTCCAGTTTTTATCATTAGAAGCTGGAACATCAGCGCTTATTCTTTCGAGTGAAACTCCTTCGTTTGTTGTTAATAATTGTGAATGTAGTTTTTCGGAATACTTCAATTCGTCAATAACAACTGCAGCGGCATCCAAAAACAAAATACTTCCTTCATCATCATTCATTGAAGGCAATTCATAAAACACCGATTTGCTAATTTGTGCCGATGGATAACAATTAAAATAATTGTCGTTTGTATTACTTAAAACCAAATAATCTTTTGGCATTATCACCAAATCATCAGTGGTGATTTTTGAATTATACTCAACCTGATTGCTCGTACTATTCCTACGCGAACAACTACAACTTTTAAGTGAAATTATTTTGTCGGATTTATTATACATCTCTACAAAATCAACACAGTTATCATAAGGGTTAAACATAATTTCATTGATGATTAAATCGTCTGCATCAGGAGTAACTCCAACTCCAAATTGGTATTTATTATCGCGAAGTATTTTGTTGCCATTACAGTCGATAATATCATTCAACTGCAACCAGTGCGCTTCATTAGGCAACAATGTAAGATTAACTTGTAGATGGATTTTACTAGTATAAGTTTTATCCGCACTAATTGATATAGGATTTATTTGCTCATCAATAATAAAATCGTTTGCCGATAAACTATCTGCATTTATCTCTTCATTAAACACAACCGATAGATGATTACTATCGATAACAAAAACAGATTGCACCATCGGATAATCCGCATCAATAAAAATATGATTACTGCAATTGGCTAATCCAGGACTACCTCCCCTTGCATCACAGGATGCGCTCCAGTTATTTGAATTAGCGCACATATAATCGAGTTGGATTTTCTCCAACGACCATCCTCCTTGACTTTTAAATTCATTATGATAAAAAGAAGTATTGTAATTTAAAATATCTAAAACATTTGACGAATCCTTTAACACCAATTCATCTCCATCGTTATTCAATGTTGGAAATCCCGAAACAACTTTTGCATCAATACCATTTGCTTCGAGTTGTAATTTTCCAGAAGCGCTCGTGAAAACCACATAACATTTTGGACAAATAGTATCATTCGAAAATATCCCTGTTGATGAAGGATCACTTAGTGTAAGTGATTTTGTTGCGAGATATTTATTGGAAATATTATACAACTCTAAATATTCTACATTAGGTAAATTATTTGCGCCTGAAGGATGACACATGACTTCGCTAATCACTAAATCGCCAACAGCAATAATATCGCAACGAATAAAAACAAGATTACATAAAATGGTATCGGCAGTATTTGAACTAACATCTTGAATATCCTTGAGTAAAAATTTTAACGTATCTCCGCTGTTAATTTGATTAGCTAATTCAATCTGAAAAATACTTGAATCGTTATTAGCGAAAATATTTACAGGATTATTACTTGATTGCAACAATTGAAAATTTGTATTAAGTTTAAATCCTTTAATAGGCTCGTTAAAATCAATTTCGATAATTGAATCATTTATCATTTTTGAATCAATTAAAAAAGGACAAACCGTATCACGAATAAAACTCCCAGCATACACATTATCTAAATAAAATCCGGAAGTGTTACTTACCGTATAAGTGCATTGCCAACCTAAATAACCGTTACCAAGATTCATATTATCATTTACAAAAAATTCTAATTGATAATTATTCCCGCCCGTATAATCGGTATAGATTTCAATCAATCCGTTAGGATATTTAACAACCTTAATACTTACGCCAAATGCTGAAGCAACTCTTGCATCAACACCTCTACCAAGTAACGCATTCACATTGCCACTTTGCTTATAAAATTGAATTGCATCATTGGATCCTGATTCACCAAATTGAAGATAATACCCATCTGCATTAGCAAAATTGTTTTGTGTTGAGTACAGATAATACTTTGTATTATTTTGCGAAGATGGAGAGAAATCAAGCTCGATATAAAAGCGCCATTCGATTGTATCCATTCCTGATAAATCAACAGCAGTAGTTAAAGTTGAAGTGCCAGCTACTGCTGCATGTAATTGTAGTTGCTTAACTGAGTTCACCATAAAATCAGTAGTATCCCCTGACCAACATGGATTACTATTAAAATCCGCATCGCTAAAATCATCCGAAACTTGCGAATAAGAAAATTGAAAGCAATGAACTAAAATCAAAAGAGTAATGAGGTGCTTCATAAATTATTTTTTGGCAAAACTATAATGAGGTCGTGCCTTCTACCCCATAACAAACATTTACAAACGTTTAACTTCAAGATTTGTGACAATAGTCACCAACTCATTTTTATAAATACCTATCTTCGTTCCGCCTTACCGAAAAAAATGATTCGCAAGTCACTATTTATTCTTGCATTAGTTGTATGCACAATTCCTTTTATGAATCCACCATTAGCTTTGCTATTGGGATTTATTATTGCGCAGACAATTGAGAATCCATTTGAAAAATACAGTCATAAAGCGACGAACTGGCTTTTAAAATCATCCATCGTTTTACTTGGTTTCGGAATGAACTTGCACAAAGCATTTGATGCTGGTAAAACAGGATTTATGTTCACCATTTTTTCTATTGGCATCACCTTACTTGCAGGATGGTTATTGGGAAGAAAGTTAGGAGTAGATAAGAAAACATCATTTTTAATATCAAGCGGAACCGCTATTTGTGGTGGAAGTGCCATTGCAGCGGTTTCACCAATTGTTCAAGCTAACGAAAAGGAAATGAGTGTTTCTTTAGGAACGGTTTTCATTTTGAACTCAATTGCTCTTTTGATATTCCCAATTATTGGTCATTTATTGCACATGAGTGAGCACCAATTCGGACTATGGGCGGCAGTTGCTATTCATGATACCAGCTCTGTGGTTGGTGCTGCGAGTAAATATGGCGATGAAGCATTACAAGTTGCCACGACCGTTAAATTAGCAAGAGCACTTTATATTATTCCTTTATCATTATTAACGGCTTACTTTTATAAATCTGGTAATTCAAAAATCAGCATTCCTTACTTCATAGGCTTATTTTTAATTGCTATGGTCATAGGAACCTACGTTCCTGAATACACATCAACTTATAGTACACTAGTGATGATAGCAAAGAAAGGATTAACCATTACCTTGTTCTTAATTGGTAGTGGATTATCTATTAAAAAATTAAGATCGGTTGGAGTAAAGCCATTAATTCAAGGAATAAGCCTGTGGATTTTCATCAGCTTACTTTCCCTAGTTTCCATATTTTACTTTACGCAATAATCCTTAGTAATTAAAAGCACTTTGTTCAAAATATATTGAAAGGCCAACGCTACTTTCGATGTTTTAAATAGTTTTGTTACTATGAAAATAGCCGTAGTGGGTGCAACCGGATTGGTAGGCACAAAAATGATTGAAGTATTAGCTGAAAGAAATTTTCCTGTTAGCGAATTAATTCCTGTTGCCTCTGAAAAGTCGGTAGGAAAAGAAATTGTTTTTAATGGTAAATCATATAAGGTAGTTGGAATGCAAACCTGCATTGATATGAAGCCCGCTATTGCATTATTTTCTGCCGGAGGTAATACTTCTTTGGAATGGGCTCCCTTGTTTGCTGAAGCAGGAATAACAGTCATTGATAATTCATCGGCATGGAGAATGGATCCATTAAAAAAACTAGTAGTTCCCGAGATCAATGCAGATGTGTTAACGAAAGACGATAAAATCATCGCTAATCCGAATTGCTCTACCATTCAGATGGTATTACCATTAGCACCCTTACATAAAGCTTATAAAATAAAAAGAGTTGTTGTTTCTACCTATCAATCGGTGAGTGGCACTGGTGTAAAAGCTGTTTCCCAATTAATGAATGAGCGACAAGGAATCAATGGTGAAATGGCGTACGCCTATCCTATCGATTTAAATCTAATTCCCCAGATCGATTCTTTTCTTGATAATGGAAGTACCAAAGAAGAAATGAAGATGGTGAACGAAACATGTAAGATTTTGAGAGATGATTCTATCCGAGTTTCTGCAACTACCATTCGTGTTCCTGTAAAAGGAGGACATAGCGAAAGTGTAAATATTGAATTCGAAAATAATTTTGACCTTTCAGATGTAAGAAAGCTTATTTCGGATATGCCTGGCGTTATATTACAGGATGATCCTACTAAACAACTTTATCCGATGCCATTGTTTGCCGAAGGTAAAGACGATGTATTTGTAGGACGTGTGAGAAGAGATGAGTCGCAACCGAATACACTAAACATGTGGGTGGTGGCTGATAACTTACGCAAAGGAGCTGCTACTAATGCGGTTCAAATAGCGGAGTACCTATTAAAAAACAATCTCGCTTAGAATTACTTTACTAAAGCTAATGGATGCGCAACTCCAGTGTATTGCAATAAATCCATTTTAATTGAACCAACCATCAAATTTGCTTCAGCACGAACTGGCAATCTGTTTTTATCATCGCTAATCCAGATGGTCATACTTTCCTGCTCTTTAAATACGCGCCCTTCCATCACATAAGGCTTAAACTTCATGCACCGAATTTTACCTTTATCAGTTGATAGAATAACCTTCCCTGTATACTTCAACATCATCGGAAAAATAGCATCATCTAAATAGGTTTGAATGACGAATGTATCTCCGGGTGCAGCACGACTAAAATCGATAGTGCGAGCAAAGTAAAATGCCGATAACAAATCCTGAACATGCTTTGGCGTTTTAACTGCTTTTTTCTCACTAGTGGCTAAGCCATTCACATGATCAAATTTCACCTTTTGATTTACTTTATAGCCACCTTCTCTCACATCACGTACAAAATACCAAGGCAACATCGCGTCTTTATCAATATAACTTTCATAGCGATCGCGCACTTTGAAAAACCAATCGAAGGCCCCAACAGACTTCCCTTCACCGATTACCTGATAACATGATTTACCAAAAACTGTTTTTAGTGTAGGCGACACCGTTAGTGTAGCTTCACCTGCATCCATAAATCCGTAGTGGACTCTGAATTTTAATTGTTCACCAGGAACAAATGCTTCCTGATTGACTTTTCTTAACTCTTGACAATTTGCTTTTGAAATAAAAATCAAAAGGGAAAATGTCAGTAAATAAATTGTTTTTCTCATTGTGCGTAAGGATCGATATTCCATTCATCATTCGACGAACTGTCGTTTGATGAATTATCGAGACTTCCCCTATCGAAGTTAGCATTGCCTGACTCAAAGCCTGGAGGCAAATCAACCGGCACATCCATTTCATCGACTAAATCAGAAGGAGTTCCAATTTCGTTATCAAGAATATGAAGGTCTTTTAGTTTTGGCAGGTCTTTCACCGACTTCAAACCAAAGTGATCCATGAAGCTTTTACTTGTTGCATATAGCAACGGTCTTCCTGGGCCGTCTCCTTTTCCGTTAATAACAATTAGTTCCTTTTCCAATAGTTTCTGAATTGAGTAATCGCAATTCACACCGCGAATGTGTTCAATCTCTGATTTGGATAACGGCTGTTTATAGGCAATTATTGCAAGCGTTTCTAAAGCGGCCGTTGAAAGTCGGCGTTTAGCCTTGATTTGCAACAAGGTATTGACTACTGAATGATATTCTTTTTTCGATAAAAACTGATAGCCTTCTGCTATTTCAACTAATTCGAATGAGAATACTTCATCCTTGTACTTATCTTTTAAAACTTCAACAATTTCTTTTAGCTGATCCTTTTTAAGCTCCCAGCCATAAGTTGTATTCAAACAACTAATAATATCATCTGCTGATACAGGCGATTCAGCAGTAAAAATTAAAGCTTCGATATGTTGTTCGAGTAATTGCATAAATGAGTTTGTTAAAATTAAATTACAATATTGACTATTCGTCCGGGCACTACAATGATTTTCTTAGGAGCTCCATCAAATAATTTGGCTGTTTCAGGTGCAGACAATACCGCCTTCTCTATATCCTCTTTCGTTAGCTGCAATGAAAGTTTAATTTTCGATTTCACCTTTCCATTAATTGAAATTGGATACTCAAATTCATCCTCTACTAAATATTCTTCTTTCCATTGAGGGAAGTTTGCTTTGGTGATACTTTCAGTATGACCAAGTTTCTCCCAAAGTTCTTCCGCGAAGTGAGGTGCATAAGGAGACAATATCACTAACAACGGCTCTAGAATCTCGCGCTTGTTACATTTTAAATCGGTTAACTCATTCACACAAATCATGAATGAACTAACTGTTGTATTAAATGAAAAGCGCTCTACATCATCTTCTACTTTTTTAATTGTTTTATGAAGCGTTTTTAATTCTGCTTTTGATGCTGCTTCATCTGAAACTTGAAAAACATTTTCTTTTCCATGAAACAATCTCCACAAGCGACGAAGGAAATTATGTACGCCACTGATACCTTGTGTACTCCATGGCTTACTTTGTTCCAGCGGACCTAAAAACATTTCATACAATCGAAGTGTATCCGCACCATACTGAAGAATAATATCATCAGGAGTTACCACATTGTATTTACTCTTCGACATTTTTTCTACTTCACTTCCGCAGATATACTTTCCATCTTCTAAAATAAATTCAGCATCTACAAAATCTTCACGCCACTTTTTAAACTCTTCAATATTCAATTCATGATTAGGAGCTATTGCAACATCAACATGCAAAGCACTTGTGTTATACTCTTTGCGCAACCCTGCAGAAACAAATTTGTTGGTCCCTACAATACGATAAACAAACGCACTCACACCTTGAATCATTCCCTGATTAATCAGCTTTTGCGCTGGCTCATTCATCGGAATAACACCCATATCATACAAGAACTTCGTCCAGAAACGCACATACAACAAATGTCCTGTTGCATGCTCTGCACCACCTAAATAAAAATCAACATTCTTCCAGTACTCAACCGCTTCTTTCGATACTAATTCATTTTCATTTTTAGCATCCATGTATCGCAAGTAATACCAACTTGAACCAGCCCATCCAGGCATCGTTGTCGTTTCATAGTCATACTCGCCTTTATACTTCCAATCAGTAGCACGAGCTAAAGGAGGCTCACCAGTTTCTGTTGGATGAAACTTATCAATTTCAGGCAATATTAATGGAAGGTCTGACTCTTCTAACGTTTGTGGGATACCGTTCTTATAATAAATTGGAATTGGCTCTCCCCAATAACGCTGACGACCGAAGGCGGCATCACGCAAACGATAATTCGTTCTTCCTTTACCACAACCAGTTGCTTCAATCTTTCCGATGGATGTTTTGATAGCTTCTTTAACATCAAGGCCATTTAGAAAATCAGAATTCATAATAACACCACTCTTGTCATCAAACGATTCCTGATCTAAACCTGGATGTCCTTTTGGCAATTCCACCACTTGCAAGAAAGGACTTCTTCCAAGCTGACTTGTTAGTTCATTAATAAAATGATTGGCAAATGCATAATCGCGACTATCATGAGCAGGAACCGCCATTACAGCACCGGTACCATAGCCTGCAAGTACATAATCACCCACCCACACTGGAATTTTATTCCCTGTGAACGGATGAACAACATAAGCTCCTGTAAACTGTCCAGTAATCTTTTTCACATCGGCCATACGTTCACGCTCACTTCTGTTTTTTGCCATCAACACATATTCGTCCACGTTAGCACGATACTCGTCTGTTGTAATTTTAGAAACCAACTCATGCTCTGGAGCAAGAGTTACGAAAGAAACTCCAAAAACAGTATCAGGTCGCGTTGTAAAGACTTCTATAACTTCATTGCTATTTTCAAGATTAAAGATGATGGATGTTCCTTCACTCTTACCTATCCAGTTGCGTTGCGCTTCTTTCATCGACTCTGACCAATCTAATGAATCAAGGTCGGATAATAAACGATCTGCATAAGATGTAATTCGCAAACTCCATTGTGGCATTTGCTTACGCTCAACAGGAAATCCTCCACGCTCACTAACACCATCTTTCACTTCGTCGTTAGCTAACACACATCCGAGTGCAGGACACCAGTTTACCCAAGCCTCACTTAAATAAGCTAATCGGAAACAAAGTAAAATTTCCGACTTACGCTCTTCACTAAATGATTTCCAATCAGCAGCAGTAAATGGTGCTAATTCTTGTTCAATGCCCCCCGTTAAATAAACAGGTTCAAATTGACCCCAACCTTGTGTTTCGAAAATTGAAAGTAAAGTATCAATAGACTCTGCTTTATTTGTTTTCGGATTATACCAGGAATTAAAAAGCTGAATAAATATCCATTGCGTCCATTTGTAATATTCGGGCTCACAGGTTCTGATTTCTCTCGACCAATCGTAGCAGAATCCCATTTTATCCATTTGCTCACGATAGCGCGCGATATTTTTTTCTGTAGTTACCTTCGGATGTTGTCCTGTTTGAATAGCATATTGCTCAGCAGGCAAACCGAAAGCATCATAACCCATTGGATGCAAAACATTAAATCCTTTGAGTGATTTATAGCGGGCAACAATATCAGATGCAATGTATCCTAACGGATGACCCACATGCAAACCAGCTCCTGACGGATATGGGAACATATCGAGCACATAATATTTCGGTTTTGTCGGATGTATCGCAGTTTTATAAGTTTCGCGCTTCTTCCATTCACCCTGCCATTTGGATTCTATCTCCCTGAAATTGTATTCCATTTAATAATTAAAATAAGGGTTACGAAGTTAGCAAAAAGGCATTGTTTAGCGAGCTATTCCTGAATTTTTCTGAAGGCAATTTCATTTGATAAGCAACATTGACGATTTCAGCACTTCATTTTCCATTTATACCGTTGGAAAATAGGGAAATTTGATTCAGCTGATTACATTTGCGGTTAAGTAAAGAAAAATAGCTTTAAATGAAGGTTTTGAAAAATCCATCTGGAGTATCTAATATTATCAGTATCACGTTGGTATTGATAGTTTTAGGCACTTTAGGATTAATCCTTTCGAGTGCGCAGAAGATTTCTAATCACTTAAAAGAAAATGTAGAGGTGGCTATTACACTTAAAAGTGATTCTGATTCGGTGTCCATTCAGCAATTTGTTCAACAACTTAAATCGGCTGAATACGCTAAAAATGTTCAGTACATCACGAAAGAACAAGCTGCTATTAAATTGCAAAAAGAGTTAGGCGAAAACTTTGTCGACTTTTTAGGCTACAATCCATTAAAACCCTCTATCATCATTTCGTTTAAATCAAACTATACGGAAAAGGTACTTTTAAAAAGCACTATTAACCGAATAGCAGCGAACCCATTAATTGAAGATATTCAATATCAAGAGTCTTTGATATCAGAATTAAATGAGAATTTGAAAACCATTGCCATCATTTTGTTGAGCTTTACTTCGCTTTTAATTATAGTTGCTATTGGATTAATCAATAATACCATTCGTATTGCATTGTATTCACAGCGACAAATTATCAGAAGCATGTTGCTGGTAGGAGCTAAAAAGAACTTTATCAGAAAACCATTCTTAATTGACAGTATTAGAAATGGAATATTAGGCGGGTTGTTCTCAATTATAATTTTGTTGACGTGTATTTATTTTGCGGAGCAAAAAATTGCAGACTTAAAAAATCTTATTGATACAAATACACTAATTCAGGTTGGAGGATTGCTACTATCATGCGGAGTAGTATTATCATTCACCTGCACATTAATCGCATTAAACAGACATTTAAAGTATAGAACTAATCTATTATAATTTTATGGCGAAGAAAGAAGTAAATAAAACGATTAGCACTGAAAAAACGAGTGCCACTCCAAGTGAAGGATTCGTGTTTTCAAAAGTTAATTTTCAATTGTTAATTGCAAGCCTTATAACAATTGTTATTGGCTATGCATTAATGGCGGGTGGCAAATCAGATGATCCAAATAAATTCAGCGAAGAGATTTTCAACTTCCAGCGAATTACACTTGCTCCGATAGTTGTATTGGCAGGATATGCATTAGGCATCTATGCCATATTGAAAAAATCAAAAAACGCTGAATGAATCTTTTTCAGTCGATCGTACTAGCTATTGTAGAGGGAATCACTGAATTCTTACCTGTTTCATCTACAGGACATATGGTTATTGCATCATCGTTAATGGGAATCGCCAACGATGATTTTACCAAGACATTTACAGTAGCAATTCAGTTTGGTGCAATCTTATCGGTTGTTGTTTTATACTTCAAACGCTTTTTTCAGAGTATCAATTTTTATTTCAAATTATTTATAGGATTTATCCCAGCTGCAATACTCGGGTTAATATTTGATGATTACATTGACGCCCTATTAGGCAATGTACTTGTAGTTGCTTATACATTATTAGTTGGCGGAGTTATTCTGATTTTTTTAGAAGAGCTTTTGAAGCACAAAGAAATTGAAGACAGCATTGACGATATTACTTACCCTAAAGCATTTAAAGTGGGTATCTTTCAGTGTTTAGCAATGATTCCTGGGGTATCGAGATCTGCCTCTACAATTATTGGAGGGATGCTTCAGAACTTAAGCAGAAAAACTGCTGCAGAATTTTCATTCTTCTTAGCATTACCTACTATGTTTGGAGCGACTGTTCTTAAGGTTTATAAGTTTTATAAAGCGATGGACGAAAAAGGCGTGTCTTTTTCAGGAAATGAAAAGATGCTTTTGATAGTAGGGAATGTTGTTGCATTTGCTGTCGCGATGATCGCCATAAAAGCCTTTATTAGTTACCTTACTAAACATGGATTTAAAGTTTTCGGATATTACCGAATAGTAGTTGGTCTTTTGATTATCCTGCTTTACATTTTAGATTTCGATATTCAACTTATTTAAAAATGAATATTGAAGTAACGCCAGTGAATGATGGAGAGGTTTTATTAGTCAATAAGCCTTTAACATGGACCTCCACCGATGTAGTTCGAAAATTAAAGGGGATTTTAAAAGTTAAAAAAATCGGACATGCGGGAACGTTAGACCCTTTGGCAACCGGACTATTAATTATCTGCACTGGCAAAAAGACTAAAACAATTCCTTTTATTCAAGAGGAAGAAAAAGAGTATACTGGTACTTTTTATTTGGGAGCAACTACTCCATCTTTTGATAAAGAAACAGAACATGATTCCACATTTGACATTTCAGGAATAAGCAATGAGCAAATTTTGGAGGCTGTGAAGAAACTAAAAGGACATCAGTTACAAACTCCTCCTATGTTTTCTGCGGTAAAAGTCAATGGTAAGAGAGCCTATGCCATTGCCCGACAAGGTGAAACAGTTGAACTGAAATCGAAGCCCATCGAAATCAAAGAATTTGAAATAAGCAGAATTGAATTACCCGAAATAGACTTCCGAATTGTTTGTACAAAAGGTACTTATATTCGATCGATTGCGCGTGATTTAGGCGTTTTATTACAAAATGGGGCCTACCTGACTAAATTGGTCAGAACCAGAATAGGCTCACACTTGCTCTCTGAAGCATCTGAAATTGAGTCGTTTAAGTCGAAAATTGACGAACAAGCCAAGCAATAAAACTCCCCTTTTTAAACTATTGCAATTCAGCACCTTACGAAAAATAAAAGTTTTTAGTCACTGATTACCATATCCTTACAGGCAAGTCACATACGTTTAGGCCATTTCGTACCCTATCTTTGGCCTCCCAATAAAGTTACTTTTCAAACGACTGTTGGACAACAACAACTAACAATATTTAAAGCCCGTAAGCTACATGAAACTATCCCAGTTCAAATTTAACTTCAACGAAAAGTTACTTGCCAACCACCCTGCTGCAAACAGAGATGAATCTCGTTTGATGGTTATTCACCGCAGCACTGGTAAAATTGAGCATAAAGTATTTAAAGATGTACTTGACTATTTTGATGATGGTGATGTGTTAGCTTTAAACAACACTAAAGTATTCCCTGCCCGCCTTTATGGAAACAAGGAGAAAACAGGAGCTAAAATTGAAGTTTTTTTACTTCGTGAATTAAATGCTGAGAGTAAGCTTTGGGATGTTTTAGTAGATCCTGCTCGTAAAATCAGAATTGGTAATAAGCTATACTTCGGTGATGATGATAATTTAGTAGCTGAGGTTATTGATAATACAACTTCAAGAGGAAGAACATTACGTTTCCTTTTTGACGGAACTTCTGAAGAGTTTCGCGAAGTAATTGAGCAATTAGGAAACACTCCATTGCCAAAATACATTAAGCGCAAAGCTGAACCAGCTGATAAAGATCGTTATCAAACGGTTTTTGCTAAGAATGAAGGAGCCGTAGCTGCACCAACTGCAGGTTTACATTTTAGTCGTGAGTTATTAAAGCGTTTAGAATTGAAAGGTTGTAATCTTGCTGAAGTAACATTACACGTTGGATTGGGAACTTTCCGTCCGGTAGAAGTAGAAGATTTAACAAAGCATAAAATGGAGTCTGAGCAATTTTTCATTCCTCAGGACGCCGTAAATATTATCAATAAAGCGAAGGCAAATAAAAAGAATATTTGTGCTGTTGGAACAACAACTATGCGTTGCTTAGAGACTTCTGTTTCTACAATGGGAGAGTTAAAACCTAATTCAGGTTGGACCAACAAATTCATTTTCCCTCCTTACGATTTTAGCATCGCTAACATGATGATTACTAATTTCCATATGCCAGAGTCGACATTATTAATGATGACAACTGCATTTGGTGGTTATGATTTAATTATGGAAGCTTATCGCGTAGCGCAAAAAGAAAAATACCGTTTCTATAGCTACGGAGATGCGATGTTAATTCTTGATTAATGAATAAAGTTGCGATAATCGTTGCTGGTGGAATTGGTAGCAGAATGGCGGCTGACCTTCCGAAGCAATTTTTGCCTATCGCAAACGAACCTTTATTGTTTCATACCCTACGTAAATTTGAAAATTCAGTAGATCATCTGATTTTGGTGATGCATCCAGAATGGATATCCTATTGGAACGATTTAATAGCGAAGCATTCATTCAACGTAAAGCATACTATTGTTGGTGGCGGACAAACACGTGCGCAGTCTGTATTAAATGGACTGGGGCACGTTGAAAGCGATTGTCTCATAGCTATTCATGACGCAGCCAGGCCTACCGTTACAAAGGAGCTTATTGATTCTACTTTTAAAAATGCTGAAAAGCATGGTGCATGCATTCCTATTATTGATTTAAAAGATAGTATACGGGAGATTTCAGAAGATGGCAATAGCAAAGCCGTTAATCGTAGTAAATTTAAGAGTGTTCAAACACCTCAAACTTTTCAAGCGTCAATTTTAAAAGCCGCATTTGAGAATAAAGATTACGAAAAATACACCGATGATGCATCATTAGTAGAGGCTAATGGGACACCTGTTTTTTTAATTGAAGGTGAAGAAAAGAACATTAAAGTCACTACAGCATCAGACCTGATTTTAGTAGCATCGTTTATTTAGTTTTCAATAAAATAATTCCATCTTTTTCTCGTTTTTAAATTAACACTTGATTGTGTAAATTGATTTTCTAAGAATTCAAAAATCATACTTAAATCTCGTATAATTGTATAGCTATGAAAAACACCAGCTATCCTAACCTTTTGACGAAGCAACTACTGTTGTTGGTTGGGTTATTATTCATAGCCTCACATTTTGCACTCGCCGATAATCGCGACACACTTAAATCTCCAATCTTCAGAAATGATTACATCAATGGACTTGTAGGAGATGAAGATCAAATAAGAGCCGGACTTTTATATGACGTAACGAGAGATAAAATTGTTTGGGATAAAAAAGGTGATCAAGTATTCCCGATTGCATCACTAACAAAAATGATGGTAGGACTTTTAGCTATCGAAGATATCGAGGCTGGCAAAGTTTCCATGTCGGACACCATTACCATCACGAGCAGCTACAAGAAAAAAATCAAAAGAAGAAAATGGGCTACTTACACTCTTCGCTACGATTATACATTTGAAGATGTATTAAAGATGGCGATGGTTGCATCACACAATGAAAGTACCATTTGGATAGCCAAGCATTGTGCTCCGACAGTTGAAGAGTTCGTTGCACGTATGAATGAGAAGGCGGCTCAACTTGGAATGACCTCTACAAAGTATTACAACACTTCAGGGCTTCCAGGATATGGTTCAACGCCAGATAATAGTTCGTCGTCACGCGACTTATTATTATTAGGAATGGAAATTACCAAGCATGCGCAATTGATGAAGATTACTTCTATTCCGTATGCAACTGTAAGTAATGGAAAGTTTAAAACTACCTACCGAAATCATAATGGTTTAGTGATAAATTATAATGATGAAGTTGATGGAATAAAAACAGGCTATACTAAAGCTGCGGGATTTTGTTTGGTTTCTACATGTAGTCGCGGTGGACATAAATTGATGGGGGTTATTTTAGGTTGTCAAAGTGCGGTGGTGCGTAATGGATTAGTAGCATCGATGGTAAATAATTACTTTGATGCAATTAAGTTAGGCCGCTTAGGAGAAGGACCTATTGATGGATTCCAATCGAAATTGTTTTTAGACAGTGTCGATAGAGGCTTAGCGGTAATTATTCCAACGATTGATACAACTACTAAAGAAGCCCCGGATTTAAAATATGCCTACACCTACAAAACGGTTTATGAAAAAGTACGATCTACACATACCGTTAAACGAGGTGATAATTTAAGTAAGATTGCCGATAAGTATAATGTAGCTTTAGCAGATCTGAAAAAATGGAATAAGATTAAGAAAAACAATATCCAAGCGGGACAAAAGCTCGCAGTATATAAAACAGTAAAGAAGAAAATTCAAATCAAGATTGTAGTTGATCCGGATGAAGAAAAAGAGGATTTAGCTTGTAATGATAAAGATTTGAAATGTGGCGATGAAGAGGTAGCAGATAACTCAAACAACAAAACAGAAGTTAAAACTGAACCTAAAACAACAGTTAAAAGTACAACGGCTAATAATACAACAGTTAAAAAAATAAAGCCTGTATTTATTTATCATACTGTGCAACCAGGTGATACACTTTGGAGAATATCACAACGTTATCAATTAAATATTGATGAATTAAAAAAGGCCAATAATATTTCAGGCACTAATTTAAAGAAGGGAACAAAAATTAAAATCCCTGTAAAAGGTTAATCAAATTTTATTCATGAAAACACTATTCTTAACAATCTTGACATTGTTCTCGATGAATTATGCTTTTTCACAAGCAACTAAAAGTACCGTTAAACTTCCTATTGATGAGTCAACAAAACTTATTACTTATACCAAAGTGATAGATGTAACGAATCAAACAAAAGATGTGTTATTTGATAGAGCATTGACGTGGGCTCAGAGTTATTATAAAAACCCTGTTGATGTTATCAGAGAGCAAAATAAGGAAGAAGGAAAAATAGTTTGTAAAGGACGTTATAAAATTTCTAATCTGGCAGACAAAAAAGGATTCGCAACAGATGCCGGCTTGATTCAATACACATTGACATTGCTATTCAAGGATGGGAAAATAAAATACACTTTATCAGAGACAAACTGGAAGCAAACATCTTATTATGCTTGCGAAAAATGGATGGACACAAGCAGTCAGTATTATAAAACAGAGTTTGAATATTATTTAGAGCAGTTAGATACGAACTCGAAAGAAATTTTAAAGTCGCTTGAAAAAGAATGTCTGAATCCGAAGTCAGAAAAAGCAAAAGATAACTGGTAATTAGATTTTTATTCTTCGAGTGAAGGAATCGAAAGTAATTACTGGATTTTCAAAATTGATTTTTGAAATTTGAACTAAACCTGGATTATATCCGGGTTTTATTTTACCCAATTTATTTCCTAACGACAACGCATTAGCCCCATTTACGGTAGCCCATCTAATCAAACGTTCAAACGGAATTTGATTATTCAAGCGACTAATCAATTTTAATTCTTCCAAAAGAGACAAATTAGTATTACTTGCTAGACTATCTGTACCTATAACAACATTCAATGAATCGTTATTGAAAATTTTTAAGTCGGGGGCTTGTCCGGCGATGTATTCATTCGCTTGCACACATAAACACCAATACAAATTAGCATTTAACTGATTCGACTTTTCTATTTCTGCTAAATCAGTTTTTACATTATGCACTAAAATAAGCGGAGCTGCATTGGTTAACTCCTTAACAACATCGATTAAAACAGTTTCTTGCGTAAGATTATCAAAATCCTGAACAGGTAATTTATATTTTTCAAATACCTCTTTCAGCGGACCTACTTTACTCTTGCAAAAAACTATTTCATCGTCGCTTTCATTGATATGAATGGATGATGGAGAGTTGCTTTTCAAATACGTATTTACAAGCTGAATTAATTTCTTACTTATCGAATATGGAGCATGCAAGGCAAGTGAAACACTTGATAAATCATTTTCTACAAACCGATTTAAAAGTTGAACACCATTTTCAAATCTACTTTCGGCTAAAGCATCCGACATTCCCATTACTTCCACGAAAGTGTGATAGTGAATTCCACTCTCCTTTTTTACATCTATTGTAATCGAAGAATTTGAAATATCCCCTACCGCAACAATGCCTTCATCATACATAGCTTTATCGTTTGCTATCATTGCTTCGCGACAAGCATCATCGTTGGTATTTGCTCTTAACGAAAAAATCTGATCGATAAATCCTGCCATGCCGTTAGTATGAGCAGTTATCTGACCCTTTAGATGAGATAACTCCAAATGACAATGTGCATTGACTAATCCAGGAATTAATACTCCTTCAACATATTTAAAATCGTGAAAACTATCATCTTGAAAAACGGAAACTATAAGCCCATCCTCGTTTAACTCAACAATTCCCTCTCGTAAAGGAGGACCATCATTGGTAATGATTAAATCGGATTTATAGAAGATTGACATGGTTCCAAAATTAATCAATTAGCTGTTGTTATCCATCATTCGCGATAGTATCTTTGCGTCATGGAAAAACCAAACCTTCGTCATTTGAATTTAGATCAAATGAAAGCTTATTTTGTTGAGATTGGCGAAAAACCATTCAGAGCAAAACAGGTTTACGAATGGATTTGGAAAAAATCAGCACGTAATTTCGAACAAATGACAAATTTGTCGATTGAGACAAGAGCTAAGTTAGAAGATAAGTTTTCAATTAATCCAGTACAAGTACAGAATCATCAGAAGAGTAACGATAGAACCATTAAGAATGCTTTTCAATTACATGATGGCTTTGTGGTTGAAGGAGTGCTTATCCCTACGGATACACGAATGACAGCTTGCGTATCATCGCAGGTTGGATGTAGTCTTACTTGTAAGTTTTGTGCTACTGGTAAATTAGACCGCGTTCGTAATTTACATTTTGATGAAATTTATGACCAGGTAGCAATTATTCGTGAGCAGGCAATGGAAAATTACAATATCCAACTTTCGAATATTGTGTATATGGGAATGGGTGAACCATTATTGAATTATGCGAATGTTTTAAAAAGCATCGAGCGTATTACTGCACCCGATGGACTAAACATGTCGCATAACCGAATTACTGTTTCTACAGCCGGTGTTGCGAAGATGATTAAAAAGCTTGGCGATGACGAGGTGAAATTTAATCTTGCTTTATCATTACACGCTGCAAACGATGCGAAGAGAAGTCAGATAATGCCGATTAATGATTCGAATTCATTAGAAGTATTAGAAGAAGCTCTAAAATATTTTTACGATAAAACAGGAACGCGTATTACGTTAGAGTATATCGTATTTAAAGACTTCAACGATTCACTTCAAGATGCGAAAGAGCTTGCTTTATTTGCTAGAAAAGTTCCTTCAAAAATTAATTTAATTGAATACAACTCGATTGGTGATTCGATGTTCACGAATACATCAGAAGATAAACTAAATAAGTTCTTTCAGTATTTAGCGAAAGAAGGTCTTATTGTTAATTTGAGAAGAAGTAGAGGAAAAGATATTGATGCAGCCTGCGGACAATTAGCCAACAAGAGCGCTATCAAATAAATTTATTGAGCAATATTTTTCATGTATTGCGCTACGTACTTTCCGATAATATCAAATTCAAGATTTACCGTATCCCCTGCTTTTAAATATCGAAAAGTGGTATGCTCATACGTAAACGGAATGATTGCTACAGAAAAACTTCCTTTCGATGATTCTACCACAGTTAGGCTAACACCATTCACGCAGATAGAACCTTTACTTACCGTGTAATGCGGACTGTTTGCATCATACTTAAAATAAAATATCCAGCTTCCTTCCATTTCATCAACTTGCGACAACGTTGCGGTTTCATCTACATGTCCTTGCACCATATGTCCATCGAGGCGAGCCCCCGTAACCATACAGCGTTCAACATTTACGCGAGTACCAACTTCCCATTTACCCAAATTCGTTTTTGACAATGTTTCAGAAATGGCAGTAACGTAATAAGTATTGTTTGCAATTTCGATTACAGTTAAGCAAACACCATTGTGTGCTACACTCTGATCTATTTTAAGTTCGTTCGTAAATGAGCATTTAAATCCGAAGGTAATATTACTTTGCGATTGCTTTATTTCTACCACTTCGGCAATCGACTCGATGATTCCTGTAAACATGTTGTAAAGATAGTAAAGGATTGAACTTTTTTTGATTTTATAAAATCTGAACTCAACTTTTATCAAAATTAACTTTTTAGCTTAAGTGATGAAATTGTTCAATCTAATGCTAATGAATACTAATCGTAGATATCAATTAGATTTTAAAATCATTATTAATGATACTGCTAAATGGATTATTAACAAAAAATAAAACTTATAACATGTCCATTTATATTAAAATTAAATAATATAGATGAAAGCAAAATCTGACGTTTTTTGGAAGAACTTTGAAAATTTCAAAAAATGATTTTTTTAGTTTTTTGAACGAAAAAACCTGTTGTTTTAATTTCTAAACAACTGAATATCAGTAGATAAAATAATAATAAAAGACCGAGATTTGCCGTTTTTAATGAATTAAAAAATAAGTAAAATTACTTATTGTTTTGAGTTATTTGCCACTTTAAATTTGAATACCAAAGACTTCAAACTATGAAAAAAATCAACTACTTACTAGCACTTTGGTGCATTTTATTAAATTCTGCATTAGCAATCGGACAAAATTGTAATCCCATGTTAAATGGTAAACATAGTATGTGCGAGTCTCAAAAACAATTCACTTATAATATTGATAATTTTATCAGTGGTGGTATTTATTGGGCAGTAGTGACTGGATTTAACGCTGGGAATAATGTAATATTAAATGACACAATAACTATAACTGGAAATAGCTTCACAGCAGATACATTAAATAACAATTCTAATTTAGATTATGCAATGATTGTTTTGCATCAGACAAGCCCTTGCAATGTAACCGATACATTGTTCTTACAGCCATGTTGCTATCATGACTATATTCCACAATTAGTAGATGTAACACCAGATAAAATTCCAAATATATCAGCAATAGGCACTAATTTTATATATGACCCTTTATTAGATACAACTCAAAATGATACTATTGAAATACACGGACAATTATTAATTAACCATAATCTGGAAATCAGTAATACAACAATACTTGTTGACCAGGGAGGAATTATCAATGTTATGCCCAATATGGGGTTTGGATTAATAAATTCCACCATTCAAGCAGGGTGCGGGCATTTGTGGCAAGGCATACATGCTCAGGATCAAAGTACAATTAAAATACGAGACGGTAGTACAATAAGAGATGCAGAATACGGACTTTATTACAAAGGGACTATTACAGGTGATTTTAATAATGATTCAGTCAATGCTAGTAGTTTTTTGGATAATTATATTGCTGTTTATTCTCCTGAAAACCCTTTTGGTAACAACTTGAATTTTGGAGGTGCCACAGGACCTGGAATTTCAATAAATAACAATGCTATTTTATTACCCAATTATTGGGGGCAACAAACTAGACCACAAGGTAAAAGTTTTGCTGGATTTTATCTATATGACAATCCGAATTTTAATAACCTAATAAATAATGATGCGATGCAAATTAATATTCAGAACATGAATATTGGTATTGCTAATATTAGAGGGTCAATAACACTTCCAGAACGTGTTACCATACTTAATACATTTCCAATAACCGCTTATACCAATACACGAATTTATAATGGTAGTGCTATCTATTGTGAAGGAACATCCAACCAAGAACAAACAATCAATTTTGGCCAGTTGTTTACAACCAATAATAACCTAATAAATAACTGCAAGTATGGTGTAAATGCTTTTAAAAATGTAAATGTTTATTGTTATAAAAACAATATAAATAATGTCTATTCATTAGGTGGAGTGCGAGTAGATAATTTTAATATTTCAAATAAAACAATTAAAATTTTTGGTAACAATTTCGATTCACGCTTTTACTGCGCTATTTATTGCAAAAGATTTATTGCTGCTTCTTTAGAAATTGACAGCAATACATTTAATACTGGTACTTATTTCAGTTTTAATTCTTATAACTATAATTTAGAGAATGTAGCAATTCGTTTAGCATTTGTATCTCCTACTACTATTAATGGTCATATTCAAAACAACACTTTTAACGCGGCTAGAATAGGTATATATGCCAGCAATATTAGAGGGCTTGGCAATGATACTACAAGCATGTTTCCTATAAGGTTTAATAGTTTTAATTTAAATCATACACCAACACCAAGTGTTTCTGAAAACCCATTTCATGTAGGAATTTGCTTAGAAAACGCTAACAAAGTATTTGTTAATTCGAATAATATATTTCAAACGACCCCCCTAAATATTACTAATAAAGATTATATTAACCAGCTGATTGGTATTAAACTAGTTAATTGCAGTGGAAGTAATTCAATTATTAGCGAAAACATTTTAAATAAAATGGGAAGTGGCTTGTTTATCAAAGATGATTGTGTTGGCTCAAATATTTATTGTAATAACTTTGTAGGAGATCCATCTACTCCTTTAACAGGGTTTTTAAATGGTATTTATTTTAGCAAAGCAAAGTTAGCCGATCAAGGCAAGCCTTTAATGCCCTATAATAACTTTTTTACCTCTTTTAAAATCAATATTTCTAAATTTGGAGGTACGGTAGATGCCGTTAGTTGGTATTTATCTGGCAGTTCACCAATTATACCCATTAGTGTTAATCCAATTAATAATTTTATTGTACACATTACTAATGTTGCTCAAAATTCATTCTGTGGTCAATCAAACTCCACTTTAACAGATGCTATTTATGAACGTGTTCGCCAAATAATTTATAATGAAATAGAATATGATGAAAACATAGAAGAAAATCATTATTTAGATAAAGTATTTGCTTACTCAGTAATCTCAAATGACTCTACTCTTCAAGCGTTAGATCAAAACTATGTAGATTTTATTAACTTGCATCGTCAAGATAATATAGGGAATTATGTAGATGCAATAGCACTAAGCAATGAAAAAACCGTTATTGACGCCTTATATCGATTAAACAATATGATTTCCAATAATACAATTGAAGAGAACAACCTAATAGTGGATAGGATAGCACTATCATTAATTGCAGAAGATAGAGACCCTACCGAAAATGAAATACAAGTCTTAGAAGCAATCGCAAATACAGATGAATTAATTGGTGGACCAGGAGTTAGAAATAGCCGCACCTTACTTGACCGCGAATATCATATCAATAATTTTAATTTAAGAAAAAGCAATACTTCAACAAATAATGTTACTGAAATATTAAATCTTGAACAAATAGCGCAATTAAATGATTTACAAAAAGAATTTGTACGTTTAGAAGTTTTTGACTTGGCTGGTAAATTAATTTATCAAAACACTTTAATGAGTTGGGGCAAAGACAAATTAAAGTACCCTAATTCCTTATTCCTTATTAAATATTACTATGAAAATCGATATATCGGTAGTAAAAAAGAACTTAACACCAAATAATTCAAACGATGAAAAATATAAAACACTATTTGACAATTATATTTGTGATAAGTGTCAAAATAAATACATATGGGCAAATATCTCCTAATAAAATAAATGATACTGCTGCATGTTACAATATACCCTGTAATCCCAATACATTTTGGCTAAAATATTATCTTGGACCACCAGTTGACTCATTCAGAATAGCAGAATACACCCTAGTAAATAATACAATTTCTTTAGTTACATTGAATAAAACAGGTACCGCGTCATATTCTTCATCTTTAGCTTTCGTAAATTTAGAATTCCCAAGTTCATGTAGAACGTTTTATGAATTGGACACTGCTTATTTAAGGCGGTTTAATACCAATTCAAATAATTGGGAAGCAATTAATGTCAATTTAAATTTTCCTTGTGGCTCATTGACAGGTAATGACAATTTTATAGTTGCTGAAGCTCTTTCACCTGTAAGTGGTTCGGGGTGGGCATCAGATTTCGTACGATTAAAATATAACAATTTGAATCAAATTGCAGATACCATCATTTATCCATGGAATCCAAATGAATTAATTATTGCTCAATTAGCAATAGATAATTTAAATCAAATTTGGTTTTTTGACCATATTGGTAGCAGCAGTGGTTATTGGGTTGCTACCAACTTAAAATGCATCGACGAAATAGGTAATTTAATTCATGACTATCCATTGAATTTTTACTGCGACCTATATGGTGCTCACGGGGTGTTTATTATGAACAATAAAATTTATGTAGGGACAGATGCAAGCAATGGTCCTTCACCCACTGATTTAATTCCCTTCTCAATAATTAATGACACAGTAGTTCGTGAACCTCCCATTAATTTTATTGCACCTCCAAATAGAAAAAATATGGCAACCTGTTTCAATGGCACCTTGGTAAGTGTAAATGAAATACCACCTTCACTAAAAGAACTGTCGGTTTATCCCAACCCTGCTAATTCTAATTTTACAATTTATTTACCTTATAAAACTTCGGCGCAAGCCCAAATAACCGTTAGTAATTCACAAGGGCAACTTGTTTATTCTTCGCCTGCGATTGATTATAACACTATCAACTGCTCCACTTGGTCACGTGGGGTTTACCTCATCAATCTTCATGAAAATGGCAAAATAATAACTAGCAAAAAAATAGTGCTGGAGTAATTATAAAAAAGTAATAAGTAATTCGTTTTTCAAAATACCAAGGAATCTTCGGATTCCTTTTTTTGTCGTTGTAATTTATTATTTTAAAAATATGCTTATTAAACTTAATAGAAAATAAATTCTAAAAAACGGCTAATGCTTATCGAGGCTTCAGAAATCAAATTGTTAAATTATTTCTACATTTGCTCTATGACAAAATCACATCAATTGAGAGCGGCATTTATTGCATTATTAGTTATTGTTTCTACTGGAACTTTTGCACAAAAGAAAAATTTAACGTTGGATGAAGCTGTAATGCAACAACGCTCTACCCTTGCACCTAAACGACTAGCACAACTGCAGTGGGTGGCGAATACTAATTCGTATAGTTACACAGAAGTTGATAAACTGATTGTTGAAAGCATTACGAATACAACAAAAAAAGAATATCTATTAGCTGATATAAATTCAGTTTTAAAAGGTGCTAAACAAGATACACTTTCGCGATGGTCGCTAATAGTTTGGAAAAGTGTTAACGCAATTGAAATTCAAGTTGGAGATAATTCAATTACGATTGATCTATCAAGCAAAAAAATCACAAACACTAAAACAAGTACACTCACTGAAACAGCAGAAGTACCAGAAAATGGTCCGCAGGGAGATGTGGCTTATGTAATAAATAATAATATTTTCATCGATGGGAAACAAATCACTACCGATGGTAAGCGTGAATTAGTTTATGGCAAGAGTGTACACCGTGAAGAATTCGGAATTGAAAAAGGATTGTTCTGGTCGAACAGTGGAACTCAACTTGCTTTCTACAGAATGGACCAAAGCATGGTCGCTGATTATCCAATTATCAACTGGAACGATAAACCAGCATCAGAAAAATTAATTAAATATCCTTTTTCAGGAGCAACCAGCCATGAGGTAACGATTGGAGTTTATAATAAATCAAATGGCAATACAACTTACTTAAAAACGGGATTACCGAAAGATCATTACTTAACAAATATTGCTTGGAGTCCGGATGATAAAACAATTTACGTTGCAGAAGTAAATCGTAATCAAAATGAAATGAACCTTAATAGCTATAATGCAACTACAGGAGATTTCATCAAAACATTGTTTACTGAAAAAGATGATAAATATACTGAGCCATTACACCCAGTGCAATTTTTACCAACGAATGCGAATCAGTTCATCTGGCAAAGTAGAAGAGATGGATTTAATCATATGTACTTGTATGATACCAATGGAAAATTAATTCGTCAGTTGACAAAAGGAAATTGGGAAGTAATTGATGTAGCAGGCTTCAATAAAAAAGGAGATAAAATTTATTTTACTTCTACCATTAATAGCGGTGTAAACAGAGATTTCTGCTCAACAACAATTAGCAATGGCAAAACAAGTCGTTTAACATCAGGCGATGGTGTTCACACAGCCTTCTTCAATGCTGAAACAGAAAACTTCATTGATAATTTCAGTTCGTTAAATACACCAAGGATTATAAAAGTTGTTTCATCGCAAGGGAAGGATATCAAAACACTTTTAACAGCGGAGAATCCTTTAAAAGATTATGCAATCGGAACTACTAAACTATTCACGCTAAAATCGCAATTAGGTGATGACCTATTTTGTCGTATGGTGTTGCCTGTCGATTTTGATTCTACAAAAAAATACCCAGTGATTGTTTATGTATATGGTGGTCCACATGCGCAAATGATTACGAATACATGGCTTGCTGGTGGCGACTTATGGTATCAGTACATGGCGGAGAAAGGATACATCGTATTTACTTTAGATAATCACGGAAGTGGTAACCGAGGTAAAGCATTTGAGCAAGCTACTTTCCGCCAGCTTGGAACCGTTGAAATGATGGACCAACTAACGGGAGTGGATTACCTAAAATCGTTATCCTATGTAGATGCTACTCGCATGGGTGTTCATGGATGGAGCTTTGGTGGATTTATGACAACCTCATTGATGACAAGAAATCCGGATGTGTTTAAAGTAGGTGTTGCTGGAGGACCAGTAATCGACTGGAGTTATTACGAAGTAATGTACACCGAGCGTTACATGGATACACCGGAGCAAAATCCCGAAGGATATAAAAACAATAACCTTTTAAATTACGTTGATAAACTTAAAGGAAAACTATTATTGATCCATGGTACGTCTGACGATGTAGTTGTTTGGCAACATAGTTTAATGTTTGTGAAGAAAGCGGTAAGCAAGAATATTCTATTAGATTATTTCCCTTACCCAGGCCATTTGCACAATGTAATTGGAAAAGACAGAGTGCATTTAATGGGAAAGATTTCTCAATACTTCGAAGAAAATCTTTAAGATTTAACGATCACCACCGTACTTTGTGAATGCTAGCGGATTCGCAGTAACGTCATCATATACCTGATGATTATTGTAAATATCGTAAGCAAGGTAAATCGCTTCGCGCAATGAAGTCTCACTCGCAATTCCTTTACCTGCGATATCGTATCCTGTACCATGATCTGGCGAAGTACGAATAACAGGTAAGCCTGCAGTAAAGTTCACGCCTGTTTCAAAAGCCAATGTTTTAAAAGGAATTAACCCTTGATCGTGATACATGGCAAGTACTGCATCAAACTTTTTATACTGACCGCTACCAAATAAACCATCAGCAGAATAAGGTCCGTAAACCACAGCCGATTTATCATTGAAAGCTTTTACCGCTGGCGCAATGATATCCATATCTTCACTTCCAATCACACCATTATCTCCTGCATGAGGATTTAATCCTAGCACTGCAATTTTGGGTTTACGAATATTAAAATCACGCTTAAGTGACTGCACCATTATATTCAGTTTATTCTGAATGTTCTCTTTCGTTATTAATGAAGCTACTTTAGTTACAGGCACATGTCCTGTGACTAATGCCACACGCAAATCGCCCGAAACTAAAAACATCAATGGTGATGAATTAGGAAATGCTTTCCCTAAAAACTCTGTATGTCCGGTGAAGCCACTACCTGCTGGTTGAGCAGTATGTTTATCAAGCGGAGCAGTTACAATTGCATGTAATTTTCCAGCGGCTAAATCGGCAGTTGCAGCTTGTAGCGCTTTATAACTATAAACACCAGTTTCTGATGAAGGAGTACCTACTTCAATTTTCAATTCTTCTTCCCAACAATTAATTACGTTAATCTTTCTCGGAATAACTTCATTAATACTTTTAACGGTATTATAATTAAACTCCTGAATATTTAAAACCTTACGATGATGAGAAATCACCTTCGATGAACCATATATGACAGGCGTAATTGTTTGAAACAATCGATTATCTGAAAGTGCTTTCATAACCACTTCAGGCCCTACTCCATTCACATCTCCGAGCGTTATTCCAATGCGCACTTTACCTTCACCATCATGACTCATAAAAATATATTTTAAATTATTTAACTCTATTCTTTATAAACTCAACTATTAGTCGTACTCCTGTTCCTGTTCCGTTTTTACCTCTATAGCTATCGTTACCTTTTATAAATGCAGGCCCTGCAATATCAAAATGCATGTACGGATAATCTGTAAAATTCAATAGAAATCTTCCAGCAGTAATTGCTCCACCATAAGGACCACCAATATTTTTCAAATCTGCTATATCCGACTTTAACAAATCGTCATACTCATCCCACATTGGAAATTCTGCAAGACGCTCATAAACATTGTTACCAGCAATTTCTAATTCTGCACGTGTAGCATCATCAACTTTTCCCATTGATACAATTCCGTGCTGACCAATTGCTGCTGCTGCTGCTCCTGTTAACGTTGAAAATTCTAATACTAATTCAGGCTTCAAGCTCTTCGCATGATGCAATGCATCAGCTAAAATCAAACGACCTTCCGCATCAGTATTTAACACCTCCACTGTTTTACCACTCATCATCGTGATTACATCGCCAGGAACATATGCGTTACCATCAGGACGATTATCAGTTGCTGGAACTAAAGCAATAACATGCACCGGCAATTTTGCTTTCGCGATAGCATACATTGCACCACCTACTGCAGCACCACCAGCCATATCACACTTCATCGAATCCATCGAGTTAGGCGTTGGCTTTAAGCTCATACCACCTGTATCATAAACAACTCCTTTACCTACTAAAACATATGGTTTTTTATTCACTGCATTTGCAGGCTTGTATTCCATAATGGTAAAAGTTGGAGGTTCAATACTACCAAGATTTACAGATAGCAATCCACCCATTTTCATCTTCGTGATTTCCTCTTTATCAAGAACGGTAACAGAAAAACCTGCTTCCTTACCCATTTTCATGAATTGATTTCCTAATTCAACAGCCGTTAAAAAATTAGGAGGCTCGTTAACCAAATCTCTCGACTTATACACCGCCGTACAAACAGCTTTCAAATAATCGATTTCTGACTTTGTTATTGCCTTATGATGAATTCCAATTGTCTTCAACGAATTCTTTTCAGAAGCCGCCTTCGTTTTATACTTCAAAAACTGATAGTTGGAAAGTGCTAATCCTTCTGCAAATGCTAACACAACTTCGTTATTTAAGCTGGAAGAAATAGTCACATGACTTGCTTTAGCGGCATTTACACGCGCACTAAGTGAAGCTCCCGCCTTACGACTCGCTTCCATATTCACGTAATCTGTAGCATCAGCATTCGTTAAAACCTGAACTATTGCTAATCGCTTGTATTGGTTAATCACGATCTGCTTTTTCTTGTCTTTCATTTCCTTTCGGATGTAAGACATTTCTTCTTTAGAAAACTGATCGCTAGGGATTTCCTTTTCAGTTGAAACAAGTGCGATTAAATGTTCTGTTTTACGCGCAGTGTTTTGTTGTGCTATGGTAATATGCATAAGATAGTATAACTTTGAGCGGTTGAAATTAAACAATGTGAATGTGAAACCAAAAGGATATAAGCATTGTTTAGTTTTTATTTTAAAGAATGATTGTTAATTAATAACCGATTGCGAAGAGATGAACAGTGACTTATTGCTAAAACGCGCCTTAAACTTCGAATTTCTGTCTGTAGAAGAGGGAAAGTTCTTATTTGAAACAGTTCCCACAGCTGAATTAATGTATGTGGCAAATGAACTTCGAAAAATACAGAAGCCCGATGGCAAAGTAACCTGGATCATTGACCGTAATCTAAATACCACAAATGTTTGCCTCGCAAACTGCAAGTTTTGTAATTTTTATCGTATTCCAGGACATGCAGAATCCTATATTACCACGCTTGAGCAATACAAAGAAAAGATTGAAGAAACCTTCCGTTATGGAGGAGAGCAATTATTACTTCAGGGAGGGCACCATCCTGATTTAGGATTGGCTTACTATTCTCAGCTATTTCGCGATTTAAAAAAGATGTTCCCTACTGTGAAACTACACTCACTAGGGCCACCAGAAATTGCGCATATTGCTAAGCTGAAAGGAAAGTCGCACACTTACGTTTTAAAAACATTGATGGAAGCGGGGTTAGACTCTCTTCCAGGACCAGGAGCAGAAATATTAAATGACCGTGTTCGAAGAATTATTTCGAAAGGAAAATGTTCAGGACGTGAATGGCTGGATGTAATGCGTGCTGCACATCAACTAGGATTAACAACCTCAGCAACGATGATGTTTGGTCATGTAGAAACAATTGAAGAGCGCTTTGAACACCTTGCTTTACTTCGTCAGGTGCAATCTGAAAAACCTGAATTTGCTAAAGGATTTATTGCCTTTATTCCGTGGCCTTTTCAAGATGAGGGAACGTTGTTGAAGAAAGTGAGAGGAGTTAGAAATGAGGTGACGGGCGATGAATACATTCGTATGATTGCGATGAGTCGTATTATGTTGCCAAATATTAAAAATATTCAGGCTTCATGGTTGACTGTTGGAAAAGCGGTTGCGCAGGTATGTTTACATGCAGGTGCTAATGATTTTGGATCTATCATGATTGAAGAAAATGTAGTTTCTGCTGCAGGTGCTCCGCATCGATTTACATCCAACGGAATTCAGGAGGCAATTCGCGAAGCAGGATTTGAGCCGCAATTACGTAATCAGCAGTACGAATACAGAGAAATTCCAGCGACCATTGAACAACAAGTGATAAATTACTAATTTAGTCATAACAAAACACCTTTCCTTGTGCGTCTACTAAAGCTCTTTTTCATTGTTTCCTTCTGTTTGATTTCATCGATGCTTTATGCAACGCATAATCGTGCAGGTGAAATTACTTATCGCAAAATTTCCAATTTATTCTACGAAGTAAAAATTGTTACTTATACGAAGTCATCAAGTCCTGCCGACCGACCTGAATTAGAATTCTGGTGGGGCGATGGAACAAGAGATACGATTCCTCGTCAGAGTATTACGCCTAATGTTGGCCCTGATATTCAGAAAAATATTTACGTAGGTACGCATACTTATCCTGGAAGTGGCAGTTATACGATGTATTTTTTAGATGAAAACAGAAATGCCGATGTAGTCAACATGCCCGGCTCTGTGAACATTGCATTTTACGTTGAAACAAAGTTGGTCATCTCTCCAGCAATTTTAAATAATAGTTCTCCGAACTTATTACAGCCACCAATTGATAATGGAGCTGTAGGACAAATATTCCTTCATAATCCAAATGCATTTGATCCCGATGGCGATAGTTTGTCGTACGAGTTAGTGAAATGCAAAGGATTGGGAGGACAAGTAATTCCAACATTCTCTTATCCTGCAGCAAACAACTCATTTACGCTAGACAGTATTACGGGCGATTTAATTTGGGATAGTCCTATTTTAGTTGGTGAATATAACGTAGCGATGATTATTCGAGAGTGGAGAAACTTACCTGGCATTGGAACTTTTAATATTGGATATGTGACGCGCGATATGCAAATCACGATTTATCCTCCAGTGAATCAACCTCCAATTATTACGGCTATTAACGATACATGTGTTGAAGCGGGAACTGTATTAAACTTTACCGTTAATGTTGGTGAACCAAATAATGAATTGATTACATTAACTGCTTCAGGAGGACCGTTTGTTACTGCCAACAATCCCGCAACATTTACCTCAACACCAGCTGTGGGAATTAACAATGGAGTATTCAACTGGAACACGGACTGCTCACATGTTCGCAAATCGAAATACACGGTGGTGTTTAAAGCAATTGACAATAATACCAACGTACAATTGGTGGATCTAGAAACGATGTCGATTACCGTTGTTGGGCCATCACCTAAAAACCCATATGCAACGCCGTTAGGAAATAGTTTAGTGTTAAATTGGGATACCAGTTTATGTGCGCAGGCCATTGGATACAAAGTTTATCGCCGACAGGGCTCTTACGGATTTACTCCTTCGCAGTGTGAAACAGGAGTTCCCTCTTATACTGGATATACTTTCATCGGACAAACAAACGGATTTTACAATACCACATTTACAGACGATAATAACGGAGTTGGCTTAGCGCCTGCCGTGCAATATTGCTATATGGTAATAGCTATTTATCCTGATGGCGCCGAAAGCTACGCTTCAATTGAATTCTGCGGAACGCTCATCAGAGATTTACCGATTATTACTAACGTTGATGTCAATACGACATCCAACAATAACGGGGAAATATATGTGGCTTGGGGCAAACCAACCAATCTTGATTTCACGCAAACTCCTGGTCCATTCAAATACGTATTACAACGCAAATCAGGAAGTGGATCATTTACTGATGTAGTCACAAAAACTGATTTGAACGACACTACTTATACAGATTTAGGATTAAACACGGTAGATTCTTCGTATACGTATCGCATAGCATTTTCCAACGAAACACCAGGCAATTCATTCTTGATTGGAAATACACAACAAGCAACAAGTATGTATTTGCGTGTAACTCCATCCGACGAACAAAACACACTTAACTGGAGTGTGAATGTACCGTGGAATAATTCGACGTATGAAATTTACAGAGAAGTTAGTCCTGGAATTTTTAATTTGATTGGTAACAGTACTACAAACACTTATACGGATGATAGTCTGGCCAATGGAGTTGAATATTGTTATTATGTAAAATCATATGGCAGTTATTTAGACACAGGCTTGATTAATCCGATTATCAATAAATCACAAATCGGATGTGCAACGCCGTTAGACAATGTTGCTCCTTGCGCACCGAGCATTACGATTAATGGAAATTGTTTAAACTTAACGGATACTATTAATTGGTCGACTGATTTAACTTGCGGAAGCGATATTGAAAAAGTGAATTTATATTTCAAAGGATCGATGCAAAGTGCTTATGCATTAATCACTACCGAAACCGGATTGAATGGCAGCTACATTTATAACAACCCTATTTCTATTGCTGGGTGTTATTATTTAATAGCTATTGACACAACTGGTAATATCAGTTTAAGTTCGGATACGTTATGCATTGATCCTTGTCCGACATATGAATTACCGAATGTTTTCACTCCGAATGCTGATAACATAAACGATCTCTATCATCCTATTCTTCCTTATCGCGATGTGCAAGACATTACCTTTAAAGTATTCAATCGCTGGGGTGCATTAATGTTTGAAACTACGGATATTGATATTAACTGGAATGGTAAGAAAAACAATAATGGCGAAGAAGCTCCTGCTGGTGTTTACTTTTACATTTGTACAGTTTATGAAACAACCGCTAATGGAGAATTAATTCCAAGAAACATCAACGGTACAATTGAACTAATCCGATAAAAAATGATTTTAGGAATTATTCCTGCAAGATACGCATCGACTCGTTTCCCTGGCAAACCATTAGTAATCATTGATGGAAAGCCAATGATTCAACGTGTTTATGAGCAAGCTTTAAAATCCGACTTAGATGCAGTTGTTGTAGCTACTGATGATGTTCGTATTGCCGATGCCGTTAGAAGCTTTGGAGGGAACGTAGTTATGACTTCCGACAATCATCCTAGCGGAACCGATCGTTGTGCAGAGGCATTAACTATTTTTGAAGGCGATTGGAAAGCTGTTGTGAATATTCAAGGTGATGAACCCTATATTCAACCAAGTCAGATAAATGCTATTGCTTCGCTTTTAAAAAACGGAGCGCCAATCGCAACGCTGGTTAAAAAAATTGACAACACAGAAGAACTCAATAATATTAACTCACCCAAAGTTGTAAAAAGTACAAATGGCGATGCATTGTATTTTAGTCGACAGCCAATACCTTTTCAAAAAGGAGTTGACATTAGCGATTGGTTAAAACATGGAACCTATTACAAGCATATTGGAATCTATGGGTACCAGTCGGCCGTGCTGCCCCAATTAACCCAACTAAAACAAGGCATTTTAGAGATGGCAGAATCGTTGGAACAGCTAAGGTGGCTGGAGAATGGATATGGCATTATGACAGCGGAAACTACTGAAAATACCGTAGCTATTGATACGCCTGAAGACTTATCACGACTTAAAAACCTTTAATTTCTAGCTATTTACGAGTTTGATTGTTCATAACCCTTGTTCATAGGGAACTTTCTGCTATCTTCGTAATTCAATTGCTAACCCATGGTAAGACCTGACCAATACATTTGTGAACTTTTATTTACCAATGATTGTGTAATCATTCCAGGATTAGGAGGTTTCGTATCTAATACAAGATCTACTTTTTTAAATCCCTCACAACATACATTTACACCACCGTCTAAGAAAGTTGCTTTCAATTCTAGCTTGCGTACTAACGACGGATTGTTGGCACATTATATCAGTCAGGAAGAAAATATCACCTATCACGAAGCCAATGAAATTATCAGTGCTTATGTAGATGATGTTTTCCGAAAGTTAGCTTTAGGAGAGCAAATCAGTATTGAAGAAGTAGGAATGCTTTCGATGGATATGGAAAAGCACCTGCAATTTGAACCTGAAACTAACTCCAACTTCTTACTTTCTTCTTTTGGAATGACCACTCTTCATTCACCAGCTATCAAGCGTGAAGAAGTGCCTATGGAAGTTGTGCAAGGAGATAAGCAAAAAGCTACAACACCAGGCAAACGCAAAACTAAATTTTGGAAAATTATTGAGTTAGTACCAGCTGCAGCTGTATTGGCAATAATGATCTTCAATCCGAGAGTTGTTCATACATTAAATAACAACCTTGGAAATATAATTAGTGTTCCTGCTCCAAGAGAAATCAATGTTGATGAACGTCCTGAAGTAAAGAAGGAAGCAACAACTACTTTTGAAATTCCTTCTGTTAACAATCAAAATGGAATTACGCCAGTTGTAATTGAAGACCAAAACGATTCTTTCAATCAAAAAATGATTGAAGAAACTGCTAAAGCATTACAAGATGCATTTGACAGGGATGTAGAAGAAAAGACTAGAAAAATTTTAGCAGGAGAATCTACTGTAACATCAACTAATGTTGTCAAAGAAAACAATAAAGTAGTAGTAAAGCCTGTTCACACAGAAGTAGCCAAACCAATAAATATTAATAAGACTGGAAATTCTTCATCGTCTGAAACTAATAGTGCCGTTACTTTGAAAAAATTTCATGTTATTGGAGGAGTTTTTTCAATTAAAGACAATGCAAACAACTACATCAAGAAAGCACAAGCTGATGGATATTCTGCTGCGATAGCAGGTAAAAACAAGCGTGGTTATTGGGTTGTAAGTTTAGCTAGCGCCAATAGTGAAGCTGAATTAGAAGCTACACTAGAAAACATTCAGGCTACCTATGAAAAGAATGCCTGGATTTATAAAAAATAAAACACTTAAAAACCTAATAATTAAAACCATCAATTCTGTTGATGGTTTTTTTATACCATTAAAATGAAGCAAAAATTAGAGTTTGATCTTACTACTAAAATTATTTCAGCATTAGTAATTGCAATTCCTTTTGTAATGATTATTGCTCAATACACATTTATAAACGACCATAATGTTATTCTAGATATAACCGCAATATTTCTTTTTATAACTTATTTTATTACGTGGATGCTGCATCCAACTTCGTATGAAATCACAACTGAAACTTTATTGATACACCGCCCTCTTAGTTCAATTAAAATCAAATTATCGACAATACAAGAAATCTTCCGAACGGAGCCAGGATTTAGTATACGCTTATTTGGATCTGGAGGATTGTTTGGTTACTTCGGATTGTTTTCTTCTAATAAATTAGGACGACATCACCGATATACAGGCAACAATGAAAATCTAGTCCTGTTGAATGCAGGAAAGAAAAAATACTTATTGAGCATACATGATGAGTTGTTCTTTCAAGAATTAATCAAACACAAAAAAATTGCATTATAAATATCCTAAAAGTGATAATTGTCACTGAAAACAATTTTATGAAATCATAAATTTGTACTGCTAAAACAAACTAAAATGATTGCCAAATTATACTCCATCTTTAATCATAAATGTCCCCGTTGTTTAGAAGGTGATATTTATGCGAATAAAAGTTCCTACGACTTAAAAAACATTGCCAACATGAAACATTCATGTGATAAATGTGATTTGGATTTTGAAAGGGAGCCAGGGTATTATTACGGAGCAATGTATGTTAGCTATGCACTAACGGTAGCCATAGCCGTTTCTATTTTTGTAGCATATATTGTGCTATTTCCAACGTTTGATGCACTAACGTATATTATTGCACTAACATTGTTTTTACTTGTTTTAGCACCATGGACATTCAGAACATCAAGAGTAATATGGCTGAATTTCTTTATCAAATTTAAACCTGAGATTCAAAAAGAAATTCAAGCTAAAAAAGCTGCCTAATTACTTTATAAAACCGCAAACAGATTTAACTACTTGGTCAATTGACTCGTATTTAAAATTTAAATCTTTTACAATTTTATTTCCATTATAGTACCTTTTCTGATGCGCTGAATACGCAGTCTCCTTTGTGATAAAAGGCTTTTGTCCTGTAATTCTGTATTTCATCCATTCAAGTCGCCAGACTACTTGCGATAAATAAAAAGGAACTTTCAGTGATGGTGGGTTAACTTTCAGCGCTTCTGCAATTTGATTAAACAATTCCTGAAAAGAAACATTCGCAGCATTAAGAATATAACGTTCGCCGTTGATGGTGCTTTTATTTAGCTCGATAATAGCTTTGGAGACATCTCCCACTCCAACAAATCCGCTCACCCCATCGGTATAAAAAGGAAACTTATTTTTAATTTTCATAAACAACGACGAGCTATCCGTTTTCCAGTTACCCGCTCCTAAAACAATTGAAGGATTCACTATGTTCACTGGCAGACCTTCAGCATGAGCACGCCATACCTCACGTTCAGCATTAAATTTACTCACGGAATAGACAGAATTATGTTTTCCCGGAATCCAGTCGCTATGTTCGTTTAATTCACCTGCATCTGCTACACGACCAAGTGTTGCAACCGAGCTCACATGTGTAAAGCAGGAAATATGTCCACAAGCTAAGGATGCATTGACCATATTGGCTGTTCCCTCGGCATTTACCTTCATCATTTCGTTATAATCACGAGGATTAAATGAAACAACATTCGCACAATGAATAACATGGGTTATACCTTTCAAAGCATCATCAATTGATGAAATATCTAACACATCTCCACTCA
>JBJOND010000006.1:0-53313 GCA_046052065.1 Bacteroidota bacterium
GATGACCGTTTTCTCGTGGAGAGGAGATGTTGATACACTCTTGTCGCCAATGGATTCTATCCGTTATTATAAAATGTTTTTACGTACGGGATTTATGGCACTTGAACCTCAAACAGGACAAGTAAAGGCATGGGTTGGCGGACTCGATTTTCATTATTTTAAATATGATCAGGTAAAAGAGGGAGCGCGTCAAGTAGGTTCTACTTTCAAGCCCTTCGTTTATACATTAGCAATGCAAGAAGGATATTCGCCTTGTTATCAAGTTCCAAATTCAAAAGTAACAATCTATGATAAAGCAGGTGTGCCGTGGATTCCTTCTAATTCAGATGGAAAATATGGCGGAATGCTTTCATTGAAGCAAGCGCTGGCGAATTCTGTCAATTGTGTTTCTGCTTATTTAATGAAGCAATTCGGTCCAGAAGCTGTGGTTCAGGTTGCACACAAAATGGGAATTACTGCTCCCATTGAACCCTATCCATCCATTGCATTAGGAACAGCAGATATATCTGTTTTTGAAATGGTAGGTGCTTACGGAACATTTGCTAATAATGGTATTTGGACGGAGCCAATGTATATAACAAGAATTGAAGATAAAAACGGAGTTGTATTACAAGAGTTTGTTCCTAGAAAAGTAGAAGCAATTAATGAAGAAACGGCCTATCTGATGCTTAATTTAATGGAAGGTGTAACTAAGTTTGGAACAGGTGCACGACTACGAGGTGGAGATTATCATTTTACAAATCCTATTGCAGGTAAAACAGGAACAACACAAAATCAAAGTGATGGTTGGTTTATGGGCATTACACCAGAATTGGTAGCTGGCTGTTGGGTGGGTTGCGAAGACAGAGGCGTACACTTTAGGTCTACATCTCTTGGACAAGGGGCTAATACTGCCTTACCTATATGGGGTTTATTTATGCGA
Organism: Bacteroidota bacterium; assembly: GCA_046052065.1. Classification (GTDB taxonomy): domain Bacteria; phylum Bacteroidota; class Bacteroidia; order AKYH767-A; family OLB10; genus CAINEC01. The sequence goes on from JBJOND010000006.1 coordinate 923, forward strand.
AAAGTATTTGATGATCCGAAGTTGAATTACTCACAAGGAGAATTTTCTAAACCACAAAAACCGCTTAATGTAGAGCTCGATTGCTCAAAGTATAATATGCCTGCAACACCAGGTGCAACAAATAATTTTGATATCAACTAAAATGAATAAAGTAGTAAATAACGCAGAGGAAGCCATTCATGATATTCAGGATGGTGAAGTAATTATGCTCGGAGGTTTTGGCCTTTGTGGCATACCAGAAAATTGTATTAACGCCCTCGTAAAAAAAGGAACAAAAGAGCTTACTTGTATATCTAATAATGCAGGTGTTGATGATTTTGGAATTGGCTTAATGCTTAAAACGCGTCAGGTAAAAAAAATGATTTCTTCTTATGTTGGCGAGAATGCAGAATTCGAAAGACAATTATTAAGTGGAGAATTAGAAGTAGAGCTAATCCCTCAGGGAACATTAGCAACAAGATGTATGGCTGCTGCTTATGGTATGCCTGCAGTATGGGTACGTGCAGGAGTAGGAACTGAAGTCGCAATTGGAAAAGAAACGCGCTTATTTGATGGAACCGAGTATTTATTGGAAATGGCTTTCAAAGCAAAGTTCGCAATTGTTAAAGCATGGAAAGGAGATACACATGGTAATCTAATTTTCCGTAAAACAACACGTAATTTTAATATGCCAATGGCAATGGCCGGACAAATTACAATTGCTGAAGTAGAAGAGTTAGTACCTGCGGGAACGTTAGACCCAGATCATATTCATGTACCAGGAATATATGTCCACAGAATATTTCAAGGAAATAATTACGAGAAAAGAATTGAGCAAAGAACTATTAGGAAGTAATTAGCTAATTTGAAAATGTGCTAAATAAACTACTAACCATGGTTAGAGAAGCACAAAGTCCGGAATCAATAAGTGATTTTATTCACAAATTAAAAATTGCCGCAAAAGAAGCAGAAGAAAGCATGTATTGGTTAGAACTAGCAGAAACTTCTATGCATTATCCATCACCTTCTAATGAGGGATTGATAAAACCATTAAATGAAATCCAAAAACTTTTAAGTTCAATTATTAAAACCTCAAAAAATAAATCAAAGACAAATTGTTGACGCCATATTAGCAGATTGTCTAATTAACTAATTAGCAAATTAAAACAATGTTAGATAAAATAGGAATCGCAAAACGAATTGCACAAGAAGTAAAAGATGGAAGTTATGTAAACTTAGGAATCGGTATTCCTACTTTAGTTGCTAACTATATTCCCAAAGGCGTGAATGTAACTTTACAATCTGAAAATGGAATGTTAGGTATGGGTCCTTTCCCGTTTGAAGGAGAAGAAGATGCCGACTTAATTAATGCAGGTAAACAAACTATTACCGAAGTGCAAGGCACAGCTTACTTCGATTCTGCATTAAGCTTTGGAATGATTCGCGCAGGAAAAGTAGATTTAACTATTCTTGGTGCAATGGAAGTAAGTGAAAATGGAGACATCGCTAACTGGAAAATTCCTGGTAAAATGGTGAAAGGAATGGGTGGTGCAATGGATCTTGTAGCTGCCGCGAAAAATATTATTGTTGCAATGCAACATGTAAATAAAGCAGGCGAATCAAAGTTGCTTCCTGAATGCACACTTCCATTAACAGGTGTAAAATGCATCAAGAAAATTGTAACGGAACTTGCGGTTTTAGAGGTTGTTCCAGGAAAAGGATTCGTCCTTTTAGAAAGAGCACCTGGTGTAACGGTTGAGGAGATACGTAAAGCAACTGCTGGTAAGTTAATAGTGGAAGGAGAAATTCCTGAGATGATAATTGATTAATTGAATGACTACATTATCTGTTATCATTCCCGTATTTAACGAAGAGAAAAATATTTCTTCAGTATATAGCAGATGCATTTCAGTTCTTAGTTTAATTGGAGAACCTTTCGAAGTGATTTTTATAAATGATGGGAGCAAGGATAATACTTTTCAAAAGGTTTACCAGCTTTCAGAAACTGATGCTCGTGTAAAATACATTAACCTGAGTAGGAATTTCGGACATCAAATTGCAGTTTCAGCAGGTCTCGATGCTTGTTCTGGAAGTTACGCTGTAATTATTGATGCAGATTTACAAGACCCGCCTGAGCTTATCACTGATTTATACGCAAAAGCGCAAGAAGGTTTTGATGTTGTATATGCTAAGCGACAACTGCGAAAAGGGGAAACATTCTTTAAAAGTATAACTGCAAAGTTCTTTTATCGACTTCTAAAAAAAATCACTACGATTAATATTCCGTTAGATACTGGCGATTTCAGAATTATCTCACGTAAAGTAATTAATGTGCTGAAGCAAATGCCAGAACAGCAAAAGTTTTTAAGAGGACAAATAGCATGGGTTGGCTTTCGTCAAACAGCCGTTGAATATCAACGTGAAGAAAGAAACGCAGGAACCTCTGGGTATACAGTAAAAAAAATGATGCGTTTAGCAATGGATGGTATCACTTCTTTTTCTAATCTTCCATTGCGTATAGCTACTATCGCAGGATTCTTAGTTTCCGGAATTACATTTTGTGTTGCACTCTACGCCCTGTATTCACGGTTTATTTCAAAAGATTATGTGCCTGGCTGGACGTCCATCATTATTTCCGTATTGTTCATTGGAGGAGTACAATTAATTACAATCGGAATTATTGGAGAATACATTAGTAGAATTAGTTCTAACGTACGTAATCGTCCGCTCTATGTAGTTAGCGAAACAAATTTAGATTATTCGAAATTCAACGAAAAATCATCCCAATAAACTTTAGATTTTCCTTCGTTTAATCCGTAAAGTTTTATTACCATATCATCAGTTAAAGGCTCTTTTAAATCAACCTTTAATTGAACCAGTTCCCATTTGTTAGGAATCTTAACAGTGTTCTGAATATCGCTCCCTTGCCAGATGATACTTTTATCGTTTTTATCAATTGATAATACCAACTTGCCTTTAGGGTTTTGTAATTTCGACATTACCCAAACGGTAGCCGTTATACTTTTAGGTGTTTTGTTTTTTAGATGTTTGCTTGATGCAATCATTGTTTGTGAGAAAACTAATGTGCTATCTGTAAATGTTGAATAGACTCCACTATGACTTGCTTCAGTCGTTAACTGATCCTTCGTTGACCAATTTCCCATTACCTCAAAGTCGTTGTTATATACCGAGGCTTGTTGTTCTTCTTTAGAACCACAACCTAATGACAAAATTGTTAAACCAGCGATGTAAAGTCCTTTCTTCATGACATTAAAATTTTGGCTAAAATAAATAAGAATAATCACACATAGTAGCGCTATTACGTAAATTGAAAATAAATATCTTTGAGGCAATGGTTAATTTATTTAAAAGACGATTTTCGCTCGTATTGGTGTTCATTATTTCATTGATAGCCTTATTGGTTGTTATGAACCTGAAGAAGTGGCGCTATGATGAAAAGGTAATAGCTTATGATGTACATGCTTTTTACGGATACTTACCAGCTAAATATATTTTTGATGATCTTAAAGTAGAAAAAAGCGATTATAAATATGCGGAAGGTCAATATTGGTTTTGGTTAAAACAATATGATAGCGGTAAAAAGGCATTTGATAAAACGTACGGACTATCTATTATGTACGCTCCCTTTTTTGCGATGGCTCATCAGGTAGCTAAAACATTTGATTATCCGTTAACAGGATTTTCAGAACCCTATCTCTTCTTTTTATTGCTAAGCTCGCTGTTTTATTTTTTCCTTGGATTACTTTATCTGCGAAAGCTATTACTTCATTATAATTTTTCAGATAGAGAAATTTCAATTACACTTTTAATTATTGGCCTCGGTACAAATCTATTTTGTTATGCATCGCAGTCGGCACCACTGCCAGAAGTTTATTTGTTTGCCATAAGTTCACTATTTGCATATGCAACAGCTAAGTGGCATATGAACCGAAAATTGAAGTCAATTATAATTGTTAGTGCAACTTTATCATTAATGATTTTGATTCATTTTCCTTTAATACTTTTCGCATTGTATTTCATTTTATATGATGTAAAAAAAATTACAGAAATCGGTGCAAAGAAAATTCCAATCTACGCACTGCTGATTTTTGCAGTTATTTTCATTGCTGTTTGGATTCCACAATTTAAGTACTGGAAGTTGACATTAGGTAGTTATTTAGGAGCATCTGATAATTACGAACATTATTATTTTTTAAAACCGATGCTTTGGAAAGGTCTATTAGGATTTCAAAAAGGATGGTTTATTTATACACCGTTGTTGTTGTTTATTTTCCCTGGAATTTATTTTATGCTTAAACGTGTTCCAGAGTTAAAATGGTCGGTAATTATTTTAACGCTGTTATTTGTTTACATTACACTTAGTTGGTGGAACTGGTGGTACGGGGGAAGTTTCGGACAAAAATCTATGATTCCACTTTATACTATGTTAGCAATACCAGTTGCTTGTTTAGTTTCAAAAGTGTTGGCTAAAGGTGCGGTCATTAAATATTCGTTTATAATCACTATTACCTCTTTTATTCTATTGAATATTTTTCAGACCTATCAATTTGAGTATGGCTCCTTACATGGTGATGCAATGAATAGTAAGGTTTATTTTAAGCAGTTTGGAAAGTTAAATAAAATTGAAAAGTTTGAAGAGCAGCTGTCCTATCCAAATTATGATGAAGCAAAAAAAGGGAATAGATGAAATTAATTGCTAAGCTCAGGAGTTATCTTAAAAAGGATATACAAATAAATCAATTTCTGCCATTGATGATGTTGATAGCAGGAATATGGCTTTTTCCATTAGACCTCCTTCAGCGCGATTTATCAGTAATGCCAGGCGATAAAGGTGATTCCCGCTTTAACAATTATATTCTTGAACATGGATATAATTTTCTGACAGGGAAAGTAAATAATTATTGGGATGCTCCTTTTATGTATCCTGAAAAAAATGCAATTGCTTATTCCGATAATTTACTGGGAACTGTTCCATTATATTCATTATTCAGAGTAATGAAATGTGATCGGGAAACTTCTTTCCAATTATGGTTTTTATCGCTCTTTGTTTTAAACTTTATCTGCGCTTATTGGGCTTTAAAAAAATGGACAGAGTCTACTTTGTTGTCTTCGGTTGGTGCTTACATCTTTACCTTTTCAATATTTATCTTAACGCATATTAATCATGCGCAGGTGTTTCCACGCTTTGTGATACCTTTAATTGTATATTGGTTTTGGAATTGGATCAAACATAAAAATCTAAAATCGTTTTATTTACTTACTGCAGGAATTGTTTATCAGTTTTACTGCGGAATTTATTTAGGATTTTTTATTGTTTACATTTTGCTATTTGTTTTTATTGCTTACTTGATTGTATATCGCGATAAGCAAATAGTTACTTGGCTAAAAGAAGGAAAAAATATTTTCAGGCATCTGCTTACAATTATTTTCGGATTGCTTTTATTAGTCCCAATGTTTATTCCTTACATGGAAATCAGCAGTCGTTTTGGCTACCGCGATTTTGCAGAAGTGTTAAGTTATATTCCAACATGGCGCTCTTATTTTTCAGCTATTCCTGAATCAGCAATATGGCGATTTCTTAGTTGGCATATTCGAGAGCAGGGAGGAAATTGGTGGGAGCTCTTTTTATTCCCTGGTCTGATAGCTTACTTAGGTATTCTTATGTTCCCCTTTGCTTATAAAAAGGCGACTAATAAAAAGGAATTAGTATTCATCTTATTAAGTCTTTTATTGTTAGTTGTTTTTACATTAAACATAAATGGATTTACACTTTATAAATGCTTTTACAATCTGCCAGGATTCGGATCTATGCGATCTATTAATCGTATTATAAATGCCGAAATAATTTTGATTGTACTCTTGATGGTAGCAGTTTTAAAAGTTTATGAAACCAGTAAATGGAAAAACATTTTATTATTACTGCCTTTGTTAGTTATAATTGATAATTCAACTTCTTACTGGGAACGTCAATATAAAAAGTCCGAAGTACAGCAACGTGAGAAAGAAACAAAAGACCGAATAAAAAAATACATTACAGGTAATAGGGCAGTTGCTTATCAGCATTATAATTTAGCAGGTCAAGAGGCATTTTCACATTTAGACGTTATGATTGCTTGTCAGGATTTGAATGTAGCTTGCGTTAATGCATACACAGGGCTTTATCCTAATAAATACAAAGGGTTTTTTAATGGAGAAGGATTAGACTCTCTCTCGGTATGGCTATCCGCAAATAATAAATCTATCAGCGATGTTGTAGTTGTTAGTGAGGATAAAGCTAATTTTTTTCATCGTAGTTATGTAAAGATCAAATGTGCGAATGGTAAATATTTGAAAATTGATAAAGACCATGGTGATAAATTAATGGCAATTGGAGAGAATCAAAATGATGGGGAGTTATTTGAATACGCACAAATTGATGAAACTAATTCTGTTTTTCGTGCAACTACAGGTAAATATGCTTGTGCAGAATTTTATGATAATGGTTTAATGGTTGTTAATCGCGATGGTATTGGTGAGTGGGAGCGCTTTAGATTATTGAAACAGCCTGACGGAAGTTTTTTAATACAAACGTTTACCAATAATTATTTATCGCTTGAAAAAGAAGGAAGTTTAAGAAGTGTAGATAAAAGTCCAACTAATCAATCACGCTTTGTTTTCGAAACGCCTTTATATTATTGAACAGCCGATACATTAAGCTTTTTAAGTGTTATCGTTCCCATTTTTAATGTTGGAATGCCGTCGCTACCAACAGTCGCTGTATCGGGCTTGTAGTCGCCGCGTATACGATCGTATAATGGGCCAGCAATCATCCAATGATAAAAAGAATATTCGCTGTATAGCTCAAAAGTGCCGTCTGGTTTTGTGGTTGTTACATGATGATTAACCCACCATTCATCCCATGCTAATATTTCGCCACCTTCAATAGGGTTCCCGTCTTCATCAACCATTTTTCCTGTTACGCGAAATTTATTGTTATTACTAAAATTGTAATAGTTTGATAAACACTCACACTTGCCCTTTTTTTGTTTTACATCAAAATCGTTGATTGCTTTATTTACAGGTTTCGGCGTGCCATTTACAATTTCACCTTTACTTGTTTTTGTTTCACCTGTCCAGCTTAATACGCCAAGAAAATTCTGATGATATATTTGCCAGTCTACATCCTTAAATTGCCACCACGAATAACCCATCCCTCCACAGTTGTAATTTTGTAACATTGTTTTTTTCGCAAATTCTACTTGAGCCTCATATTTAACGGAATCATTATCTGCAGGAATTCCCGTTTCTCCAATAATCCACGGTTTTTTAACAAAACGATTATACCAATACAATTCATTTCTAACCTGATCCTTTTCATATTCATAAGGGTGAAAAGAAACAAAGTCTACATTCATCAGATTTGGATCCCATTCAAATAGCTCTCTTTGATTGGCAAGACCTATAGTGGTTAAATGGTTTGGATCATTTTTCTTGGCAATTTTTTGCCATTTTAAAGTGATATAATAAACATCTTCTTTTTTTCTTTCTAATGAATCGAAGTATAAAGGCTCATTAAAAAAATCATATGCAAGTAAGGAGGTATTGTCTTTAAAATGATTTGTTATTTTTTCAAGATGCACTTCTGTATCATGCGATTCTTTAAAAAGTCTTGTTGTTAAAATAGCTTTTAGTCCTGCATTTTCAACAGTTTTCATTAGTTCATCAAGCGCATTAAGATACTTCGTATAGTCGTCATCGTTATTAAGATACAAACAGTAATTATGATTGTTTCCAAAACTTGCTTTAAAGTTGATTCGACCTGTTGACCGGTCACGAACTTCAGGTTCTCCTATACCCACTAATCGTATTGTGTTGTAGCCAAGCTCTTTTACAAGATTTAAATGTGCTTGTAAATCTTTCAAGCTCGATATCTTATCCTCATAAGGGAAAAGTCCATTTGGGCCATATCCAACATATATAGCTGGCCACATGGTTGTATCGTTTACCCTCAACGAAATAACAAAGTTGATTACTTTAGGATAGAATGGTTGTCCGTCTAAATAAAATTGATTGTCTTTTATTGACACGAATTTTTTATCAACTTCGTGAGGCTCTAAAACGGCCACCGATTTTCTGTATTCAATATAAAAATATGTCCAGCCTAATAAACATAAAACTATAAATACGGATAGAATTTTTTTCATTGCATCAACAACTCTTAATGATTCATCGGACGCAAAACTAACTTAAATCGATTGAAAAGGCTTTAAGTTTTTAATTATTAAATTTGCAAGACCAAAATTGTATTTATGTCGCAAGTTTTATCCATAGTCATACCCGCTTATAATGAAGCCAGAACTATTCATCTGATTTTGGATAAAGTTAAGGCCGTGAATCTCCTGAACAATCTTAAAATGGAAATCATTATTGTGAATGATTGTTCAAGTGATACGACAATCGATGCAATTAAAAACTATCAACGTGAAAACCCTGATTTCCCTATTTCCCTTTATAATCAAGAAAGAAATATGGGTAAAGGCGCTGCTTTGCATAGAGGTATTAAAGAAGCAACTGGCGATTATGTACTAATTCAGGATGCTGATTTAGAATATGACCCATCGGAGTATAACAGTTTATTAAAGCCAATTTTAGATGGTTTTGCAGATGTGGTTTATGGTTCCCGTTTTATTGGTGGGAAGCCCCATCGTATTTTGTTTTTCTGGCATACCATCGGGAATAAAATATTGACATTCGCTTCTAATATGTTATCCAACCTTAATTTAACGGATATGGAAACTTGTTATAAGCTATTCAAAAGAGAAACGATACAGTCTATCAAGTTAAAAGAAAATCGTTTTGGCTTTGAACCAGAGGTGACGGCCAAGATTGCTAAGATTCCTAATATTCGCATTTATGAAGTAGGTATTTCATATTATGGACGTACTTACGAGGAAGGGAAGAAGATTAACTGGAAGGATGGTTTTCGCGCTATCTATTGTATTATTAAGTACAACCTTTTTAGTTAATGAATAGTCGGCATTTTGAATTTAAGGAGCACGATGCCGAAGGTCTAGAAACGCTTCAGGCAATTAAAGAAGCTGATGCGTTTAATTATTGGATGTATAATCAGATAGCTTCGTTTATTGAGTCGCCTGTTCTGGAAATCGGTAGTGGCATCGGGAATATTTCAAAATGCTGTTTAGCAGATGGTCATTTGTTAACGATGACGGATATCAGATTGGAGTACCTAGAATTTTTAAAAGAAAATTTTTCAGACCAAAGGCAGGATATAATACAACTTGATCTCGTAGATGAGAATTTTGAAGAAAAGTACAAGCGTTATTTCGGAAAATTCAAGACTGTTTTTGCATTAAACGTTATCGAGCATATCGAGAATGATTGTCTGGCAATACAAAATGCGACCAAGTTATTAGGTGTAGATGGGAAACTGATAATATTGGTCCCTGCCCATGCCATGCTTTATAATAAAATAGACCGTAACCTATTCCATTTTAAAAGATATGGATTCAGTGATTTAAAAAAGCTGATGAAAACCCCTCCCTTGAAGTTTGAGTCAATTAAGGGATTTAATGGTTTAGGCATTGCAGCCTGGGTTTATGGCGGATTATTTTCTAAGAAAGGCGTTATTGCTGGTGGGGATATGAAATTGTATAATCGCTTGGTTCCAATTGCAAAGTGGATAGACAAGATTACTTTTTTTAAGTTAGGATTATCTTTAATAGCTGTTTCCCGAAAGTTGGATAAGTAGTTAATTAGTACACTAAATCTGATTTTGTGAGGTGCTTATTTGAGTGTTTTAATGGATGGATTTTTGAATCTGTTTTATCTCTTAAAAACACTAAAAAAGTGAATAACTCTAGTTGCACGTTTTTCCGCATATGGGACAATTCCCGTTTTGAGAAACAGCCTTTGATGGTTTACGGAAGTATTTAAAATGCTACTTTTCAATACATTAAAATATGAAAAAAAATGTTGATATGTTTTGTTATTGTCAGAAATGTTTCTAATTTTGCAACCCCTTAGAAAATCACATAATAAAAATTAACATCGTGAATACGTTAAGTTATAAAACGATTTCGGCAAATGCCAAGACAGCTACTAAAGAGTGGGTTGTGCTTGATGCGAAAGACCAAGTTTTAGGTCGTTTTGCTTCTCAGGTAGCAATGATTCTTCGTGGAAAGCATAGACCGAATTACACACCACATGTAGACTGTGGAGACAATGTCATCATCATTAACGCTGATAAGATTCGTCTTACTGGTCGCAAGTGGACTATGAAGGAGTATGTTCGTCACACTGGATATCCAGGTGGTCAACGTAAAGTTACTCCTGCTAAATTAATTGCTGTAAAACCAACAATGGTTCTTGAAAAAGCGATTTATGGAATGATTCCAAAAAATCGTTTAGGAGAGGCTATTAAGAGTAATCTTTACCTATATGCAGGTACAGATCATCCACATGCAGCTCAGCAACCTAAAGCAGTAACACTAAAGTATTGATATAAATCTACATGGAAATCACTCATACAATTGGTCGCCGTAAAACAGCAGTAGCCCGCGTTTATGTAAAGCCGGGTAACGGAACCATCTCGGTTAACAGCCGTGATTACAAGGAATATTTCCCAACAATGCCATTACAAAACCTGGTTCAACAACCGTTTGATGTATCAAACACGAAAGACCAGTACGATGTTATGATCAACGTTGGAGGAGGAGGATACAATGGTCAGGCGGAAGCTATCCGTATGGCTATTGCTCGTGCATTGTGTAAAATCAATGCTGAACATCGTCCTGCATTAAAATCTAACGGATTACTTACTCGTGACCCTCGTATGGTTGAGCGTAAGAAATACGGTCAACGCAAAGCACGTCGTCGCTTCCAATTCTCTAAACGTTAATATTCCTCAACCCTCAGCATACAATAGCGTAATGATAAACGTAACGCAAGAAGAACTTCTAAATGCCGGTGTTCACTTTGGACACTTGAAGCGTAAATGGAATCCAAAAATGGGCGCATACATCTTTATGGAGCGCAATGGTATCCACATTATCGATTTGAATAAAACGCATGCAAAGCTTGAAGAAGCAGCAGCAGCAGTTAAGCAAATCGCAAAGTCAGGCAAGAAAATCTTGTTTGTCGCAACAAAAAAACAAGCAAAAGAGATAGTTGCTAATGCATCTAAATCCGTAAATATGCCTTATATCACTGAGCGTTGGCCAGGTGGTATGTTAACGAACTTCGCTACACAGCGTAAGTCGGTTAAAAAAATGGCTAATTTGGATAAAATGATGAGTGATGGAACGTTGTCGGTTGTTTCTAAAAAGGAGCGCCTTCAAATTTCTCGTCAGAAATCAAAAATGGAAAAATTGATTGGTTCAATCGCAGATTTGAACCGTCTTCCAGCAGCATTATTCATTGTTGATACTGTTAAAGAACATATCGCAGTTGATGAAGCAATCAAGTTAGGAATTCCAACTATCGCAATTTGTGATACTAATAGCGATCCTTCATTAATCGACTTCCCAATCCCAGCAAATGATGATGCATCAAAGTCAATTGAACTAATCTTGAATTGCATGGTTCGTTCAATCGAAGAAGGATTGTCAGAGCGTAAAGTGGATAAAGAACAAGAGCGTGAACGCGATGCTGCTAATGAAGAAGAAGCAGGAGACCGTGCTGTTACTTCAGAAGAAGAATCGTCGGAAGGTGGAGATAAGAAAAAAGGTTCTGGATTACGTTCCCGCAAAGGCGCACCAAGAAAGTAATTAGTACTAAATATAATTTAACGGCGGGGTGATTATATCATCCCGCTATTTATAAATAACAAAATCTAAAAAAAATAAAATTATGTCAACTGCAACAATCACCGCTGCTGATGTTAATAAACTACGTCAAATTACTGGCGCAGGTATGATGGACTGTAAGAAAGCTTTAGCTGAGGCTGAAGGCGATTTCGAAAAAGCGATCGACTACCTTCGTAAGAAAGGTCAAAAAGTAGCTGCTAACCGCGCTGATCGTGAAGCGAAAGAAGGTTATATAATTGCTCAAACGAACGCTGAAGGAACAAGAGGTTACCTAGTAGCTATTTCTTGTGAAACAGACTTCGTAGCGAAAAATCAAGATTTCGTAAACTTTGCTCAAGGTATTTTAGATGTAGCTATGGCTAATAATCCTGCAGATGCTGAAGCATTAAAAGCTTTACCTTTTGATGGAGCAACTGTAAACGATAAAGTTTTTGATATGGTAGGTAAGATCGGAGAGAAAATCGAATTATCTCGTTATGAAATGATCGAGGCTCCGAAAGTAATTGCTTACAATCACCCAGGAAACCGTTTAGCTTCTATGGTAGGATTATCAAGTGCAACAGCACCTGAGTCTGCTGGAAAAGACGTTGCTATGCAAATCGCTGCAATGAGTCCTGTAGCTATTGATAAAGGTGATGTTGATTCAGCAACTATCGAAAGAGAGTTAGAAATTGCTAAAGAACAAATTCGTGCAGAAGGTAAACCAGAAGAAATGGTTGAAAAAATTGCTGCAGGTAAATTAAACAAGTTCTATCAAGAAAGTACATTGTTAAATCAGTCTTTCATTAAAGAAGATAAGAAATCAGTTGGTCAGTATTTAGACAGCGTTGAAAAAGGTCTTACTGTATCTGTTTTCAAAAGAGTACAAATTGGATAATTCCATATTGTTTTAAGTTTTAAAGTCCCGAGGTAAACTCGGGATTTTTTTTTGATTAATTTTTGGTCAATTATTTATTGTCGCTTAATAATTCATCAATTCATATTCTGCTGTTTATAATTTAAAGCTTTACTACTTTATTCTCTGAAGATTTTGATATTACTTTACTAGCAACTACAAATAATTATATGCAGTTTAACTAATACTGTAACAACTACAATACAATTTTAAATGTCGAAGTCTAAAATCAAAAATGAAAAAACAATAGCAAGTTCAAGCCTTTTGTTTAAAATCGTTTTCGCCATTGTAATTATTATCGTTTATGGACAAACTCTACGATTTGGATTTGTGCTCGATGATGATTTATACATTGTGAAAAATCCATCTGTTCAAAATGGTATCTCCTATATCCCGCAAACGTTTTTTCATGGAATAAGTGAACATTTTAAAGGTTCAAATTTTATGGGCTATCGCCCAGCAACCATGAGTTTGTTTATTATTGAGTATTCTGTTTTTGGAATGAACCCAGCAGGGTTTCATTTGGTTAATTTGTTATTATATTTTCTAATTGCTGTTCAATTATTTTATTTTCTTCAAAAGCTTTTATTAAGTTATAATTCCTATTACCCATTTATCATTGTTCTATTGTTTTTATTACATCCTATCCATACTGAAGTAGTCGCAAATATTAAAAGTCAGGATGAACTTTTGTCGGGGTTATTTATTTTACTTGCCCTTAATTACTTTATTCGATGGGCTAATGCAAATGATAAAAAGCTACTTGCAATTTCATGTATACTATTCTTGGCAGCTTTGTTTAGTAAAGAAAGTTCAATTGCTTATATCCTGATTTTCCCTGCAATGCTGTACTTATTATTTAATAACACAATAGCCAATAGTTTTAAAAAAGCTTTGCCTCTTTTTTTAATGAGTGGCTTGTTCTTAGGATTACGTTTTATAGCACTTCAGTATGTAGTTCAAGGGTATGAAACTTCTGCCAGAGAAAACATACTTTATGCCGCTTCATCTTTCAACGAATTATGGGCTACTAAATTTGAAATATTGTATCATTATTTTACTAAAACATTAATACCTACAAATCTTTCATGGGATTATTCTTTTAATCAGATTCCTGTTGTAACATTTAGTTCGTATAGGCCTATCGTTAGTGTTTTACTTTGTATATTTTGTGCTTTTGTTTTCATAAAAAATTTAAAACGTAACCAGGAAATAGCCTTTGGTGTATTTTGGTTTTTTGTTCTGTTAGCACCAACTTGTAATATGTTTATCATGAACGGAACTACGTTTGGCGAACGATTCTTATTTATGCCAATTGTTGGAGCTGTTTTCATTGCAGTAGTTTTAGGAAAGATTTTTTTACGTCTGGATAGTTCGCAATCGCCTTTTAAGGCAAGTAGGAATTTTACCATTGGATTTGTAATAGTTGGAAGTATATTTCTATTGCAGAGTGTAAGTCGGGCATCAGATTGGAAAGATAACTTAACACTATTTCAATCTGGAGTTATTAGTTCTCCGAATAGCGCAAGAACAAATGTTGCATTGGCTACAGAGTATATGAATAAAGCAGAAAAGGAAATGGTTCCACAAACGCGAAATAGTTTAGTTGATAGCGCTCTTGTATATTTTTATAAAACCGTACAAATTGATACGGCTTTTTCTGATGCTTGGTATAAGCTGGGATTAATTCATGCAATCAAATCAGATAATAATAAAGCAGTTGAATATTATCGAACTGCAATTCGATATAATTCGAAAAATGTTTTTGCGCTTAATAATCTGGGAGCTTTGTATGTTTCTTTACAGCAACCTGATTCAGCTTATTCTTGTTTTGTGCAATCGTATAAGGCAGAAAAGGTGAACGACATGACATTGACCAACCTTACAATTGTTTGTACGATATTAAATAAATCCGATGAAGTAATTTTTTATGGTAAGGAAGCCATCAATAATCAATTGGCGAATCAGAAGATTTATTTGAACATGGCAACTGCCTATCAGAAATTAAACAAAATACAAGAGGCCAATAAATATCAATCATTAGCAAGTACCACCCAATAGCTTGTCTTAGTATTTGAATCAAGAAAATGATTTAAAGAATGGTATAATGCAAGAATAAGCCTTATCCGAAGAAGAGAAGTAGTTAATGAAATAATTAAAGCCATGCTTCCTGCGTAAATAAGATTAAATTGATAATTTTGTGCAACCATGAAATACAAACGAATACTTCTTAAACTTAGCGGTGAAGCCTTAATGGGCGACAAACAATTTGGAATCGACAATAACCGCTTGTCGCAATATGCCAGTGATATTAAATCGATTGTTGATTTAGGTGTTGAAGTGGCTATTGTAATTGGTGGAGGAAATATTTTCAGAGGATTACAAGCGGCGGAAGGCGGAATGGATCGTGTACAGGGAGATTATATGGGAATGCTTGCTACAGTTATTAATTCAATGGCTTTGCAAAGTGCATTAGAAACACATGGTGTAATGACACGATTGCAATCAGCGATAAAGATGGAGGCTATTTGTGAGCCTTTTATCAGAAGAAGAGCAGTACGACATTTGGAGAAAGGGCGTGTTGTTATTTTTGGTGCAGGCACAGGTAATCCGTATTTTACTACTGATACAGCTGCATCTCTACGTGCAATTGAAATTGAAGCTGATGTAATTTTAAAAGGAACACGTGTGGATGGTATTTATACAGCCGATCCAGAGAAAGATAAAACAGCAACGCGATATAGTAAAGTTACCTTCACTGAAGTATATGAAAAGAATCTTCAGGTAATGGATATGACAGCATTTACGCTTTGCCAGGAAAATAAATTACCGATTATTGTATTTGATATGAATAAGCCTGGTAATTTAAAATCGTTGGTAGAAGGAGTAGAAGTTGGAACATTAGTAGAAATTTAATTAACCATCAAATACTATGGAAGAAGTAAAAAATATTTTAGATCAATTACAAGATCAGATGAACAAAGCAATTGCTCATTTAGAATCTGAATTACAAAAAGTAAGAGCTGGTAAAGCAAGTCCTTCTATGTTGGAAGGGTTATACGTAGATTACTACGGTACACCAACGCCAATGAATCAGGTTGCAAGTGTAAATACACCAGATGCAAGAACGCTCATTGTTCAGCCTTGGGAAAAAACAATGATTAAGCCTATTGAAAAATCAATTATTGATGCTAACCTTGGCTTTGCTCCGCAAAACGATGGCTCTATGATTCGAATAAATATTCCTCCACAAACTGAAGAGCGTCGTAAAGAACTTGTAAAAAAGGCAAAGGCGGAAGGAGAGCATGCAAAAGTGGGTATTCGTACATTTAGAAAAGATGCTAACGATAATGTAAAGAAGGCACAGAAAAACGGTTTGCCTGAAGACATGGCAAAGGATGCTGAAGACAAAATTCAAAAGCTAGTAGATTCGTTTGTTGTAAAAATAGACAAGCACTTAGAGGCAAAAGAAAAAGAAATCATGACTGTTTAAAAGTCAATTTAAGAGTAAATTTTGATAAGGGTCCTAATGGACCCTTTTTTTTTAAATATATGTAACCTTTTAATTTTTATTTCGCTATAAAGAACCAAATCCTTAAAAAGATTAATTATGAAAAAGGTATTTACCGGAGTTATAGCAGGTACTATATTGTTAGTTAATGGAGCATTTGCACAATCAGTTTCAAATGATAATACTATTGCTTTAGTAGAATCTGGAGATGATATTTCTTTTAGTTCAACAGTCATAAGTGGAGATGAGCCTGAAGCAGGTTCGTTTATGGTTATTGAATTATTATCACTTACAGCAGCTGAAAGAGATGAATATAATTTAATCGATTGGACAACCTTGTCAGAAAAAAATAACGATTACTTTACTTTAGAAAGGTCTTCTAATGGTGTTGATTTCCGTCCGATAACAGCAATGAAAGGAACTGGATCAAATAACATTCAACGCACCTATTTTTATAAGGATATGAATCCTATGCTTGGCGTTAGTTATTATCGTTTGACAAGAACGGATTTTGATGGCACATTCAAACGTAGTAAAGTAATCGCATTGCGTCGTCATTTCTCTAGTTATTTTCAAATTGAACCTTTAGAAGATGCAAGGGATGCAATTTATAATGTAAACATTATCACTGAAAACTTTGGTGTGTATGATTTAAACATTCTTGATATGACAGGTAGAGAAGTGTACTCAGAAAAAATTAATGTGAATGAGAATGAAATCAATCATGAAATTGATCTGGCAAAATTAAATACTGGAGATTACGATTGTTATATTCAAGATATAGCGAATCATCAAAAAATTAAAATAAGGATTACAAAGTAGACATATTAAATTTGGATTATTGGATTGAGCGCCCTAAAAAAGCGCTCTTCTTTTTTTTGTAAGAAATTGTAACAAATTTTTAAGAATACGCTATAAACCTCTACAATAACAATTACTATGAATCGATTAAAGTTTAATCTTATTGTAATTGCGCTACTGGCTTTTTATTATTCCACATCCGCACAGGATGAATGCAGTTCAGCAACAACAATAACACCGGGTGCATCGTGTAGCTATACTACATTCGATTTGCCTGGGGCTTTAACACGGTCATCTAATCTACCAAGTGCATGTAGTGGAAGTGGAATTGTGGATGATGCATGGGCAAAATTTACAGCAACTGCTACAGCCTCAACTGTCCGCTATCAAAATACTAATCGAGATGCTGCAATATGGATTTATAGCGGAACGTGTGCATCGTTAACTTACATAAATTGTTCTAATAACAGTACCTCCGCCAGCACTGAAGAAGTTACGTTCGCTTCTCTTGTAGGAACAACTTATTTTATTCGTGTAGGCCGTATGAGTGGAAATGGATCTCAAAGTATGAGCGGTTCGATATGTGTAATTTGTGGAGACCCACCAGCTAACGACAACCCATGTGCGACAACGTTAGTTACAGCTAATTCCTCGTGCTCCTTTACGTACTTTACCAATCTAATGGCAACATCTACTTCAGGCGTAGCTACGCCAAGTTGTGGAAATTATTCAGGGGGTGATGTTTGGTTTAAAACAGTAGTGCCTTCATCGGGAGCACTTACAATCAGTACAGATACTGGGGCAATTACAGACGGGGCAATGGCCCTATATAGTGGATCTTGTGGGTCATTAACTTTAATCAATTGTTTTGATGGCGGTGGAGGCTCAAATGGGTTGATGCCTACGGCAAATCTTACTTGCTTAACACCTGGTGATACGCTATTCACTCGTTTCTGGGAAAGTGGTAATGATGTAACGGGAACATTTAAATTCTGCGCTGTTGATCCTGGTGGTGCATCTGGCGTTCCTACAAATGATGAACCTTGTGATGCATTATCTATTATTTTAGGCGTACCAACAACTGGAACAAATAGTTGTTCGGGAGGGTCAGGTGAACCTTCAGCGCCATCTTGTTGGACAAATGGTAGCGGACAGCTAAACACAGTATGGTATTCTATAGTAGCACCAGCAAGTGGTAAGCTTAGCATAAGAACAGGATTAGGAACATTAATCAATACTCAAATACAAGCATTCTCTGGGAGCTGCTCTAGTTTAGTCTCCATTGGCTGTAGTGATGACGTATCCTTATGCGGGGGTACGCAACAATGGTCGCAGCTACTATTAACAGGTTTAACAGCAGGTGCAACCTATTATATTCGTGTGGATGGTTTTAATGGTTTGATGGGTGATTTTACAATCACTGCAATTGATGGAAATACAAATTGGCCAGCAGTACCAGGACAAGATTGTTCCTCTTCATTATCTGTTTGTAGTGCGAATATGTCTGTAGGTAATCCCGGATTTTTAGGAAGTGGAAATTTTTGTGATTACCCGGGTAATGCAACTGGATGTTCAACCGGATCTTGTATTAAAGTAGGTGAAAGAAATTCTGTTTGGTATTCATTTTCGACTAATGCAACAGGGAATATTGAATTTATAATAACACCAAATTCTCCAGTAGATTACGACTGGGCTTTGTATGATGTTACTGGATTACCAGATGGATGTTCTTCCATTTCATCAAGTTTATTGTCCCCAGTTCGTTGTAGCTATTGGGGAGGTACAGGCCCAACAGGTTTGTCATCAGCAGGAACAGAAACCTGCGACGGTACTTCGGGAACGGAAGATGGATGGTCAAATGTGTTACCTACTTTAGGTAACCGTCAGTATTTATTATTTGTGAGTAATTATAGTCTCACTACGTTTGTTGGTTATTCACTCACGTTTGGATCGAGTCCAATTAATTATAATCAGAGTAGTAATCTTACCTGGTCAGGTTCTGCTGGTACTAACTGGAACAATTCCAACAATTGGGGTGGGTGTAATATTCCAGATTGTAGCCGTGATGTATTAATTTATGGTGGTCCGTCATCACAACCAATTATCCCAGATAACACCACTATCAATTGTCGAAATCTAACAATTCAAGCGGGTGCTACATTAACATTCGGACAAAACTGTACGCTTAATATTTGTGGAAGTTATGTTAATAATGGGTTGTTAAATATGCCTTCTACTTGTACCATTCAATTTCAAAATGTAGCAACGCAAACCATTGATGGTAATATGACAGGAACTAATAAGTTTGGAAATTTTACAGTATCCAAAACAGGAGGAACGTTAACATTTTTGCAAGATGTTGATGTAAGTGGAAATCTGACAATCAATTCGGCGCTTTCTACTACTACAATGAACGGTAAAAAAGTAAAGTTGGAAGGAAATTTTTCTAATCCAAGTTCTGCTTTAATTATACCAGTTAGCTCGACTCTTGAATTTTATGGAAGTAATAATCAAACGTATCATCAAGGAGCAGTTGATCTTGATCATCAAAATGTAATTATCAATAAGGCAGGAGGTTTTATTACATTACAAACCGACTTGGTTGTTGATGAGTTGGGCGTTTTAAATTTAACGAATGGAATTATCGCAACAGGGCTAAATAAAGTGTATTTACAAAATGAATATTCAACAGGGCTGATTGGAGGATGTTCGAACAGTTATATTGACGGTGAATTAATGCGTGATGTTGTTGGCTCAGTCAACACCTATACTTTTCCTATTGGTAAGATAGGTATTGGGTTTCAACTTGCTTCCGTAGATGTTATTAATCCTGCTGCATTGAACGCGTTAAGTGGTCGATTTAATTCATGGTCAACTGTTCCGATGGGTCCTTCATCGAACGATTGTGGAGGAGCTAATTACGGATTAATGCAGGTGTTTAACTCTGGATATTGGACATTTAATTCTACACCTGCCAATGTACCTGGAAATTATAGTATGAGTATTGCTTCAACTGGACAAACGAATGAAGGGTACAATGCAGGAACAACAATTGTTAAATCAACAAATGGCGGTATTGCGTGGGGATTAGATGGTGTTTGTGTTACAACAAGCAATGCAAGACTTGCAGCACGATCTTTAATGAGTGGATTTGGAATGTTTGCTATTGGACAAACCTCAGCGCCGTTACCAGTAGAGCTTTTATCGTTTACGGGCACTCCTCATGAACATTATAATTTACTTGAATGGATGACTGCTACTGAGAAAGACAATGATTTTTTTACTTTAGAAAAATCGTTTGATGGAGTTTCTTTTGAAAAGGTTGGTACCATAAAAGGAGCTGGTAATAGTAGCGTACAACAAAATTATTCCATGTTAGATGATAATACCGCCAATGGCATTACCTATTATCGTTTATCTCAAACAGATTACGATGGAACAACAAGTAAGAGTTCAATTATTGCTATCAACCGAAAAAATAAATCGTGTGTTGTTATGGCTTATCCTAATCCTTCAACAGGCCCTTGTGCATTGCATATCGAAACCGTTAATACTGGAAATTACACTCTTTATATAAGTGACTTGCATGGCAGAGAACTTTTCAGGCAATCAATTTTTATTGATAAAGAAGTTTATAGTTATAACTTTAATATTTCAGAATATAAATGCGGAATTTATAATTGTATTCTCGAAAATGACGAAACAAAAGAACGAGTCAATATTCGTTTTATCAGACAATAAAAAAGAAGAGCGGCCATTTAGCCCCTCATTTAGTTTTAAATATATTTGTATAATGAAGGAACTATCTAAATTATGTGGTTTATAAAATAGTGGCTTTAAAGACACTATTTTTAAGAGTAAGTATGCTGACAGTATGCATTAAGTCATATAAAATCAGTCGAGCTCGACTGATTTTTTTGTGGATTGATGAAAAAAATAATTGTTTGTTATTAAACGAGTGTGCCGCGGTAAACTCATTTGTGGTATTGTGGTTAGACAAAAAGAAATGGACGATATTTTCAGTGTAACACGTTACACTATTTTGAAATAAAGATTTGATATCGGAGTTTGTAACAATAAAAACAGTCCAATTGGACTGAATATTTCAAACTTTGAGTGTTGAAAAATGAAATGAACGATATTATATCAGATATGCTTCATTGAAAATTAGTAGTGGGTTGATGATATTTTGAAATGAATTAATTTTTCTGCACAAAAAAACCCCGATGACAATCGGGGTTTTAATTTTTATGTTAAACGAATTCTTACATAGTAAATCTCTTCTCTGCTTCTTCCCAGTTTACTACATTCCACCACGCATTGATGTAGTCGGGGCGACGATTTTGATAATGCAAATAGTAAGCATGTTCCCAAACATCTAAACCAATAATAGGAAAGCCTTTTACATCAGCAACATCCATTAACGGATTATCTTGATTTGCAGTGCTGCAAATTTCTAAATCGCCATTTGCATTTTTAATTAACCAAGCCCAACCTGAACCAAAACGTGTTGTAGCTGCTGCATTAAATTTCGTTTTAAAATCTTCGAAGTTGCCAAATGCTTTGTTGATGGCTTCTGCTAAAGTTCCTTTCGGCTGTCCGCCACCGTTAGGTGATAAAATTGACCAGAACATGGAGTGGTTGTAATGTCCACCGCCATTGTTACGTACTGCCATTGGATATTTGCTGATGTTTTTGCATATATCTTCTATGCTTGCATTTTCTGCATCTGTTCCAGCAATTGCATTGTTAAGATTAGTTACATACGCTTGATGGTGTTTTCCATGGTGGATTTCCATTGTGCGTGCGTCGATATGAGGCTCTAAAGCATCTAAATTGTAATTAAGTGTTGGTAGTGTGAATGACATAATATGATTGTTTTAAAAATTATTTTCTTTTTTCAGTTAAACACTGGTTGAACATCGTTTCATATTCATCAGCAATTTTTTGCCAGTTATACTCCTGGTCAATTTTTACTTTATTGTTTTGTATAAAAGTAGTACGTTTCGGCTCTACTTCTGTTTTTCCATCAATAATATTGGCCACATCCTGATTATTATCAAAGTAAAAAGCATTTTCGCCTAAAACATCGCGGTTAAATAAGTTGTTATGCGCCATAATAAAGGCACCTGATGCCATTGCCTCCAATAAAGATGGATTTGTACCTCCAACAGAATGTCCGTGGAAATAATAACGCGAATGCCATCTTAAATTATCTAACACATTTAAATTATAAAGCCCGCCTAAAAAACGGATACCCGTAGCGTTAGCATACTTTGTTTTTAGTACTTCTCCGTAAGGTGTATTATGATTTCCGATTACAAGCATTGGCTTATCCGAAGAAGATAACAAGTACCCATCTAATATAGTTTCTATGTTATTTTCTTTTTCCAAACGTGCAATTAGCATATCATAATTACCTTCCTGAAGTTGATATTCTTTCAGGCATGAAGCATCTGGTTGATCAAATAAAGTAGCACCGTAAGCTATAAAGGCAGAATCTTTCTGATAAGTATTTAAAAAGTAATTACGGATTTCGCGATTATCGCTGACCAAGAAATCAGAATATTTAACGCCTAACTTTTCGAAGAAGATGGTTAATTTTTTTACGGTAGGACTCCACTTATCTCGTTTCCATTCTAGACCATCCATATTGGTTACCCAAACCGATTTACGCTTACGTACAAAGGGAAAGAAAATTGAGGAAGTAGCATATCCAAGAAAAAGTAAAATATCATATTTACTTTTCGAAGCATGGCGCATACTTAAGTAATCATAAATAAAAACACCAGCTGAACCAATTTTTTCTTCTGGGTTATAAATCTTTTCAATTTTTACTCCTTGAAATTCGGGTTGATCGTAATCGTGGTAATGCGGATTATACACTGTAACCTGATGTCCAGCCTTCACTAATAGTACCGCCACCATTTCCGCAAATTGTTCAAAGCCACCATAGTTATTTGGAACACCTCTCGATCCGATAATCGCAATTTTCATGTGAACGAAAATAAAAGTTATTTTGATAGAAATGCATCCCAGCCTTGAGCAGAGAGCGGGTGCACATTATTTTGTTTGTCAACGAAATGGTAACCTGCGCTTTTATGAGTGATATGTCCAACAACACTTATTTCAGCACGATCTTTTACTTTTTCATATTCGCTCATGGGAATTGTAAATAGTAATTCATAATCTTCTCCGCCATTTAATGCGGCCATGGTAGCATCTAATCCGAGTTCCATTCCGAGTTCACGGGTTAAGTGATCAATTGGAAGTTTATCTTCATAAATCTGACAGCCTACATCTGACTGATGACAGATATGTAATATTTCAGAAGCCAATCCATCAGAGATATCAATCATAGATGTTGGTTGTAAATACCAGGTTTTAAAGCGTTGGATAATATCTAAACGTGCTTCAGGTTTTAACTGACGCTCGAGGATATAATCAAACCCTTGTAAGTCGGGTTGTGCATTCGGATTTTCGAGGAAGATTTGTTTTTCACGATTTAGAAGTTGTAGTCCCATGTATGCTCCACCTAAATCGCCAGTCACGCAAATCAAATCATTTTCTTTAGCCCCGTTTCGATAAACGATATCTTGAGCGGGCGCAATACCAATGGCGGTGATGCTGATAATCATTCCACTTTTCGAAGAAGTGGTATCTCCACCAACAAGGTCAACACCGTAGCGTTCGCAGGCTAAAAGAACGCCGCTATAAAATTCTTCAATAGCTTCTAGCGAGAAGCGATTAGAAATTCCTAGGCCGAGGGTTATTTGCTTAGGAATAGCATTCATGGCACATACATCACTGATGTTAACCACTACCGATTTATAGCCTAAGTGTTTTAATGGGCAATAGGAAAGATCAAAGTGAACGCCTTCCAAAAGCAGGTCGGTAGTTATAACTGTCTGGCCTTCGCCATTATCAACTACTGCCGCATCGTCGCCAATACCTTTAATACTACCTGATTGCGTAAGCTTTACTTGATTTTTGATATGTTCTATTAATCCGAACTCCCCTAAATTCTGTAGTTCAGTTCTGTTGTTTTTATTTTCAAACATGGGGCAAAGATAATGAGAGAATTGGTCCGAGGGTCAATTGAGAGATTGAGAATGAAATCATATCAAAATATAATGGCTCAAAAACAGTGATTTAAATCGAGGCAAGAGAGCGACATTATACATTCACAAACCTTTATTATAATATTAAGAAATTGTTAAGTGGGGGAAGTAACATTATAAAAAAGTTAACTTCGCCCCATTAAACAGATTAAAATTATGTCAACATTTGGATTCTTAAAGTATTTCGTTCCTCAGGATCGTAAATTCTTCCCTCTATTTGATAAAGCAGCATCGAACGTTCACGAAGGTGGAAAAGCGATTTATGCTTTGGTAACAGCTGAAACTAGCGAAGAAAGAACACATTATCTACGCTTAATAGAAAAAATCGAACATCAGGGCGATGAAATTACGCATGAGATTTTTACAGAATTGAGTAAAAATTTTATTACGCCTTATGATCGCGAAGATATTCACCGATTAGTAACTGCAATTGATGATATTATTGATTTTATTCATGGATCATCTAAGCGAATCGAATTATATAAAATTGAAAAGTTTGATAATGATGTTATTAAGTTAGCTGAATTAATTGAGCACACGACAGATGAATTGCGTCGTGCAGTTTTAGAATTAAAGAATATGCAGAAGATGCGTGACATTACAGCATCATTAGTTCGTATTAATAGCATTGAAAATCATGCAGACGATATTTTTGATCATGCTGTAGCCAATTTGTTTGAGAAGGAAACAAACGCTGTGCAGATTATTAAGATGAAGGAGATTTTACAATCATTAGAAACAGCTACCGATAAATGCGAAGATGCTGCTAATGTGATTGAGTCAATTATGATTAAAATGGCTTAAGGCAAACTACTATGCTTACATTATTAGTAATCGTTATTATTCTTGCCATTGTATTTGATTTTATCAATGGTTTTCATGATGCAGCCAATTCAATTGCAACGGTAGTAAGTACGCAAGTATTAAGTCCTGTAGCAGCTGTTATTTGGGCCGCATTTTTTAATGTGCTTGCATTTTGGCTATTCAAGCTACATGTAGCTGATACGGTATCAAAAACAGTCACCGGAGATATAACACTATATGTTGTACTTGCGGGATTAATTGCTGCTATTATTTGGAACTTACTTACCTGGTGGTTAGGAATTCCTTCAAGTTCGTCACATACTTTAATTGGCGGGTTTGGCGGTGCTGCTATTGCCCACGGTGGGTGGGATTGTGTTGGTTGGTATAAGGCAGGAAAAGAAGGTGTTGCGTGGTATAATGGAGGAATGCCTTCGGGGGTATTGGTAGTAATTGCGTTTATTGTAATTGCGCCCGTTGTAGGGATGTTATTTTCCTATGTCATCTCCGTAATTACGCTTCATATTTGCAAGAAGGTTCGTCCATCGAAAGTAGATAAGGTATTCCGCAAATTACAATTAGCATCAAGTGCTTTGTTTAGCTTAGGTCATGGTGGTAATGATGCACAAAAAGTAATGGGGATCATATCAGCGGCCTTATTAATTTACATGAAGCATTTGGAATCAACGGGTATGGCAATCCCTGAATGGGCAAATGTGGTGAGAGAACTGGATCCTAAGACGGGTAAAATGTCTATCAAAGATATACCTACTTGGGTTGAAATCAGTTGTTATTCTGCTATTGGTTTGGGTACAATGTTCGGAGGATGGAAAATTGTAAAAACAATGGGTAGCAAGATTACGAAACTAACACCGTTTGAAGGCTTCTCTGCAGAGACAGCAGGTGCTGCCACTTTATTTGCAACAAGTTCAATGGGTATTCCAGTGAGTACTACGCATACAATTACAGGCTCTATTATAGGAGTAGGAATGATGAAAAGAGTTTCTGCGGTTAGATGGGGTGTTACTATTAGTTTATTATGGGCGTGGATTTTAACCATCCCGATTTCAGGTTTATTAGCTGCTTTAACCTATTATTTGATAACGCTATTTATTTGATAGCATTGATTTAAGTTTTATAAAAACCCTGCAGTTCTAAAAACTGCAGGGTTTTCTTTTTCAGGTAGTTCCGTTTTAGCAAGGTTGCAGAAATTTAAAAAAAGGGTTGGAGGGGGTGCATCTTTGCCTCACTAATTTTAAAACAACTCACAACATGAAATCAAAAACGTATTATCAGCTGATCATGGATGCTAGTAGCAGCATGTCAGGCGTGCAAATTGAAACGCTTAACGCATTGAACTCACAGATTGAGTCTATTCGTAAAACGGCAGCAAAAAATCCTGAACAAAAAATTTATGTATCACTTACTTTGTTCGATACAGTTGTAAAAGAGGTAATTACTAATTCGGCTCCGAATTGTATTCAATTATTAACCCGAAGTCAGTATCAACCTGGTGGATGCACAGCCTTATTAGATGCAATCGGATCACGCATTGCACAATTAGAAGAGGTTGTTACACCAGAGGATGATGTAGTGATGGTTATCTTAACGGATGGAGAAGAAAACTCTTCACAGTTTTATAACTACGCACAAATTGCGAATAAAATCAAAACACTTACGGATAAAGGAAACTGGTCGTTTTCATTCTTAGGAGCAGATATCGATGCATGGAGTATTGCTAGAAATTTAAATATTAGACAAGATGAAGTACGATCATTTTCTAAGGATCAAATGTGTTGCTCAATGGATGTTGTAGCAGCTGATTTTGATGGTTACATGTTGAAAAAGACCATGGGTATTCGTTCCAACAAGTTGTTTGGAAATGATGACGATGCTCCGATCAATCCTCGTCCAAAGATTTAATTAATTGTTTAAGTGTCTTTCTAGTTTGCAATTCAATAATAAAATAATAGTATTAAAAAATCAATTTATGAAAAACACAATTGTTCCTCCAACACAAAATGCGATGATGTCATTGGCCTTATATCGCGAAGAAACAACCTGGAAATTTGATGATGACCGAAAGGGTATTATTGCAGAGCCCTTTGTATTAGGCATGTCAGAAATTATCAGTTCGTATTTAACAGAAGGAAAAGAAACATCGACAATCATTTTCAGTGCAAATCCGTTTCCGGGCGCACACTGTTTAAAGTTAGAAAGAGAAGAATCAAATGGAGGCTGGTACCAAGTAAAAGAAACGGAAATGCGTGGTTGGTTATGTCCGGTAACGAGAGTTTATATGGGAGGAATTCCCTCTCAAATTTACTTTCATGTGTTTGGATAATTGTTGAAATGAAAAATGTATTTAAAAGAATTTCCAGCATTGTGTAGGCTTGATGAATCATTTCATAAATCCTATAACCCCCGGCCTTCATTTTTGAAGGACAATGCAACGGTGTTAAAATAATTTTACACCGATTTTTTGGAAGGAGTGGTGCAGCGTATCTCTTTTAGGAGGTATTGCTGCATTATTCTTTCATAAATTAATTTAATTATATAAATTTACGATAATGATTGTACATTTAATTAGAACCAAGGGAGTAAGCGACGAATTATATTTCGGTTGCCATGAATTTTTAAATCAATTTGTAGGGCCTTATAGCTTTGTAATGAGTGATAAACCTAGAGAGATCACTATTAAAGATGAGATCAGATTTGTTAAGCCGGAAGACCCGAGATATGCTATAAAAGAAAAAATTCGATATAGTCAATATATGCCTCCAGCAGAAAGTAAAATTCAAGAACGCAAATCTTGGAGGGATTTATTTCGAATCAACAATAAATATAGAAAGTCAAAGGATGTTAAAGAATCTAATCTGCATGATTCAAGGCGATTTGAGATACTTGAAGATCGTAATGAGGATTATGCTCCAGCTTCATTTCATTCTGAACCGGTCGTAGAAGAACTTTCTGATTTTTATTTTTCAGAAAATGCAGAACCATATATTGTTATTCTCTTAACCGAACATGCTAATCATGAAAATTGGTTTGTAGGATATGACCCAAATTTGAAAGGCAATTATTTTATTCATACCGATGGATGGGATCATTTTACCTCGGGAGATCCTCGATATCCTATCTGTTATCATATTGTGAGTACGCTTTTAAAACATTCAATGTTTGATAATCCTCAAGAGATGGGTAACTATATGCACTATGAATCGAAAGGATGTATGATGGACTTTTGTCAGAACAAATCAGAGGTAATGTTAAAGCTCCGTACTGCTGATGTTTGTCCTGATTGCCAGGATTTGATTCGAAAGAAAAGTATACCACATATGCAATTGCGTTATACGTTCGATGTGATGGAGGATATTCGCAGGCAGTTGTTGTTTAAAGATCGTTACGACTTATTGAGACAAGCAACTCCAATGTTGATTAAAGGCCGTGCTCAAAAAATTGTATTGCCAGAGATGGGAATGTTGCAAATAAATTTATCTCCTACAGAAAGGGCCGTTTATCTTTTATTTTTAAACCATCCTGAAGGAATTCGGTTGGCAGAAATGGGAGACTATAAAGCAGAATTACGAGGTATACTAAATAAGGTAAGTCCGAGTGATAGTAGAGAAACAATTGAAGGTCAGCTTGAGAATTTGTGCGAATACAACAGCAATTCTTTGAGTGAGAAAATGTCGAGGATAAAAAGAAAGTTCGATGAAAAGTTGGGAGCGGCTATGTCGGAACATTATTACATAAAAGGGCCTAATGGTGGAATTAAAAAAATAGACTTAGATAGAAATCTGTTAAAATTCGAAGATAACTAGTTTTTACATAGTAGAATAGTTTTTTTGTTATGCTTCATTTCGTTACTTTTGACGAAAGTAAAAAAATAAAAAAATTATGAATAAGCAATTATGGGTAATTGATCCCGTTCACTCTGACATCTCTTTCAAAGTACGTCACATGATGATTACTAACGTGACTGGTACATTTGACAATTTTACAGCGAAGATGCATTCTTCTGAAAAAGATTTTTCAGATGCTGAAATCGATTTCGAAGCACAGATAGATTCTGTTAATACGCGTAATGAGCAACGTGATGGTCACTTGAAAAGTGATGATTTCTTCAGCGCGGCTACTTATCCAACAGTAACTTTCGCTCACGGAAAATTAAAAAGCAAGGGTGATCATAAGTATGATTTGATGGGTGATATTACTATCAAAGGTGTAACGAAACCTATCACATTGGCTTGTGAATTTACAGGAACTGTAATTGATCCTTGGGGACAAGCTAAGGCAGGTTTTGAAATTAATGCAGTAATCAATCGTTCAGAATTTGGTTTAACATGGAATGCAAGTAATGAAGAGGGAGATGTTGTATTGGCGGAAGAAGTAAAGCTTGCTTTAAACATCCAGATGATTAAGCAAATGTAATTTTGATGATACAGAATTTAAGAAAGAACATCTATCGTTGGTTAAAGGCTAGGCTAAAAACTGAACAACGGATGTTCTTTTTTTATGGTGCTTTATTTGGAAGTGCATTTCCAATTGTTGGTACCTTGTGGCAAAGTTTATTTGCCTATAATAGTTTGTCTCCAACACATTGGATGATGTGTCAGATGGAAGCACCTACCTTGTGGATTATTGATTTAGCTCCGTTGGTGTTGGCCATTGTTGCATCGTATGCTGGTCGTGCTTTAGATTTAATTAATCAAAAGAACGTAGAAGCAAACGAACGCTATATGCAAATGGCCAAGCTTCGTGAATCAGCTGATGCAGCCAATAAATCAAAAGGAGAATTTTTAGCGAACATGTCGCATGAGATTCGTACGCCCATGAATGCTATCATTGGGATGAGTTATCTGATGAAGAAAACTTCACTCAATGAAAAGCAAAAAGATTACAATCATAAAATAGAAGTTTCTGCTCGTAATTTATTGCGAATCATAGATGACATTCTCGACTTTTCAAAAATTGAAGCAGGGAAACTGACGCTCGAACATTCGAATTTATTTTTAGATGAATTAATTTCTGAAGTATCGGATGCAGTGAATGTGAAACTGCAAAATAAAAATGAAGTTGAATTAGTAACTTCTGTCGATCCACTTATTCCACCGGTTATTTTAGGAGATAGTGTTCGTTTACGTCAGGTATTATTGAATTTAACTGATAACGCAGCGAAGTTTACGAAAGCAGGTGAAGTGAAATTATCTGCGAAGCTCGTTAAGAAATTATCTTACGGATTAATCATTCACTTTAGTGTGGAGGATACAGGGATTGGTATTTCGCAAGAGCAAATAGACAAGTTATTTTCTCCTTTTCAGCAAGCAGATTTGTCGACTACACGAAAATTTGGTGGTACTGGATTAGGTCTTGTAATTTGCAAGCGTATTGTTGAAATGATGGATGGAGAATTAGATGTGCAGAGCAAGGAAGGGAAGGGGTCTGTGTTTTCATTTAATGCATTTTTTAGTTTGGCAGATTCTCAAGAAGATGAAACAGAAGTTGTAGTTTCAATGAAGGGACGTAAAGCCTTACTCGTTGATGACTCAGAATCGGCTCGCATTGTATTAAATGAAATGTTGAATTCATTAGGCTTTGATGTAGTTGTTGCTAACGATGCATTTGAAGCCATTGAGATTTTTGAGAAAGAACAAAAATCAGATAAGCATTTATCGTTGATGGTTGTCGACTGGCAAATGCCAGGAATGGATGGATTGCAATTAGTGCGTGAAATAAAAGCCAAAGAAGGATTAGAGGTTCCTTCTATTTTAATGGTGACCGCTTACGGATTAGAATCAGTGCGCGAAGCAGCTAAGCAGAAATTAGTCGATGGTGTTTTATTAAAACCAATTAATACTTCTACGTTAAACGATACACTCAATAGCATTCTTCATCTGAACGATAAAAAGAGTGGAACTAAATTTAACGCCGATAACGAAGGTGACCTATCCATCTTTAAAGGTTATTTGGAAGGGGTGCGAGTGTTATTAGTAGAGGATAATGATATCAATTTACAGCTTGCAGAAGAATTACTATCGGATGTAGGTGTAATCTATTCTGCTGCACGTAACGGATTAGAAGCAGTTGATAAGGTTAATACAGAAACGTTTGATGCCGTGTTGATGGATATTCAAATGCCAGAGATGGATGGCTTAACAGCTACAAAAAAAATCAGAGAGGATAAACGCAAAGACAATCTTCCAATTATAGCCATGACAGCGCATGCGTTGAAAGGCGAGAAAGAGAAAAGTCTAGCAGCTGGTATGAATGATCATATCACTAAACCGATTGATCCAACTATTTTATACAAGGCGCTCATTAAATATGTGAAAGGTATTGATGTCAATCAAAATGCTACAGTCGTAACGAAAGAAAATAAATTCGTATTAGAAATAGAAGGACTCGATGTAAAAGAAGGATTAAATCGCATTGGAGGTAAAGTTGATTCTTATAAGAAATTGCTGGAAACTTTTATCAGAAATTATGAAAACACTTCTGATGTAGTTTTGAAATGGAAGTCTGAAAATAATTTGAAAGAACTAGCGCCTCTAATGCATACCATTGCAGGTGTTTGTGGAAATATTGGTGCGAAGGAAATTTACGTAGTGGCGTATCCGTTATCTCATGCATTTAAAATAATGGCTGACGAGAATTCGGGTACATTAACAATTCCTCAGCAAAAACAATTGGAGTATATTGCAGATAAGTTACAAAAGTTGGTTTCTGATTTAAAGCAGAAGCTAACATCATCAGAAGCTAACGACGATTCAAAAGCAATAATCACAGATGATGAATGGTTATCCAAGATTGAAGTATTGAAAAAACTCATTGAAGGTCAAGATGGAACAGCAGTAGATGTATGTCAAACACTTTTAACTACAGTTCAATTATCTGACGATAAAAAAGCAACGCTCGTAAAAATTAAAAATCTGCTCGATGAATTTGAATTCGACGAAGCATTATCATTATTATAGAATTGGAATACGTTAGTCCCTTACCGATAGTATTAGTTGTTGATGATGCCGTAGAAAATCTACAAGTATTGTCAGGTTTATTGAAGGATAAATATCGCATTAAGATTGCGAAGAACGGAGAGAAAGCGTTAGAGCTTGCCAATGCATCAGAGAAACCGAACTTAATTTTGTTAGATGTTGTGATGCCTGGCATGTCGGGATTTGAAGTCTGTGCACAGTTAAAGTCTGATGAGTCTACGAAAAATATACCTGTTATTTTTATTACTGCATTAAACGAGGCTACTGACGAAACAAAAGGGTTCTCGGTAGGTGGCGCTGATTTTATTGCAAAGCCTTTTCATCCGGAAGTGGTACTCGCGCGTATTCAAACGCATATCGAACTACAAGCAGCAAAACAGAAGTCGGATACACTCTTAAAAGTGTTGTTGCCTGAGAATGTAGTCAACGATTTAATTAATAAGGGTAAGCATATCCCCGAAATTCATAATAACGTAAGTATTTTGTTTTTCGATTTTGTTGGATTTACCAATATGACAACGCAAATGAATCCTCAGGTGTTAATCGAGGAGTTATCGGGTATATTTACCGACTTTGATGAAATCTGTTCAAAGCATCATGCTACTCGTATCAAAACAATTGGTGATGCTTATATGGCAACAACAGGTTTAGGGACTGATGATAAAAACCATTCGGTGAATCTGGTGAATACAGCAATTGATTTTATCAACTATTTAAATAATCGTAATCAAACAGCGGAATTTAAATGGCAATGCCGAATAGGAATTCATTCTGGCAGTGTTATCGCGGGGATCATTGGCAAGAATCGTTTTGCCTATGATATTTTAGGAGATGACGTAAACATTGCAGCCAAAGTAGAAAGTGCAGGTGTTCCAATGAAAGTTACCATCACAGAAGCAACTAAACAGCTCTGTGCGAATGAATTTGTTTCAGAAAGTATTGGAAAGGTAATGTTGAAGCGTCGTGGCGAAATGGAGTTGTTTGTCGTTACGCCTTAACCGTTACATTGATTTTTTCCTGAACTGAATCCCAAAGTAATTTTCTTGATTGTAATGCAGCAATGGTAGCTTCGGTTGCTTCCTTCCATTTTTGTTCATCGTCACCGCAAAGCTCTTCTGTCATTTCTAATGCTAAATGAGAATGATGTCCGCCATCAACTTCTATATGACGCTCGATGTAATAATGCAACGTCTCAAGCTGATCAGGGAACTGTGCTTTTAATGTTTTGATGATTTCTATAAACATATCTGGAATCAAATCTTCACGCCCGAAAGTAAATACCGCTGCAACAACATGTAGTTTATTGGTGTGAATAAATTCAAACGTTTGATTTAAAAAATGATTCGGTCCATCAGGTAAACTAGATGCAGCAATTGCTTCTTCAATTGTTTTCCCTGATTGAAGGTGGTGAATTAAATGGGAGATAGTTTTTGTATCGCAACCAATTTCATTCATGGCGCGCAAGTATAATTCAAAATGACTGATTCTGTTGCCATGCTGATCTACATCACTTTCTTCGCCAGTTACAATTTCATTAATTAAAAAGCGAGTATTAGCACTTCCTACTGGCATCCAGGGCAAGGTAGTGCAGGTTAAGTTTATTTGTAAATATTTTAACAGCGACATAAAATCCCATACCGCAAAAACATGATGCTCCATGAAGGACTCAATATCTGAAATCGTGTCGATGGACGAATATAATGGATGGCTAATTAATGCTTCTCGATACGGGGCAATG
This sequence comes from Bacteroidota bacterium, assembly GCA_046052065.1. Classification (GTDB taxonomy): domain Bacteria; phylum Bacteroidota; class Bacteroidia; order AKYH767-A; family OLB10; genus CAINEC01. Next base: position 34,589 of record JBJOND010000006.1, read on the forward strand.
GCAGATTGTAATTTTTCAGTATTTGGATTCATATCGCTTAAACAACAGGGGAAGTAATTCAGTTTTGGTAATTATTAAATTTCTGCAAAAATAACTGAATCCAACTTTTAATCACTCTTTAAAAAACTTCTTACTAATAATTTCATTCGCTGAAACAAACTGAATAATATACATATTAGAAGGTAAAGAAGTAATATCAATATTTAAGGAATTTGCAGAATTGGGCTTGAAATTTTGGTTTAGCAATACTTTACCTTGAACATCAATTATTCGATATTGTGAAAATTGCGAACTTATTCCTTTAATTGTGATGGAACTTGTTGCTGGATTTGGGAAAAAAGTTATTGTATTTAGATTTAACTGATTTTCCTTTATTCCCGTCCATGTTGCGGCATACAATGAATCAGTAGATAAACATACATCATCAATGAAATAATAAGCAGCAGCATATTGATAGGTTAAACTATCATTATCCAAATTCATGGTATCTGTATGTGCATCATCAAAGAAATTACCAATCATTAATTTTGAGAAACTACCGTTCGAAATAAAAGAACCACTTATTTTAACCCATTGTGCTGTATCAATGTGATAAGTCGTGTCATAATAGTCTGCTATGTTGTTTATTGGCACAGGATTTAATGGAGTGTAGTTTGAATTTGTAAGCTTTACTCCAATACGATTAGTAGCTAATTGGCATACCCACGGATACTTACTATATGCTTGATTAATGAACATAGAAAAGTAATAAGTATTGCCAGATATTGTATTTTGAATTAAATTTATTCCAGCTATTTCTCTATTTACTCCCTGCGAAGCTAGTTGAGTTGCATAAGTTGCAATTCCAATCATTTTATTTCCACTATGCGGAAATTGATAAGATGGACCTGTATTGGGGACAATATCAATTTGACTACAATCTGTCCAATAGTCTGGCGAATATTTACAAGAATACCAATTCTCACATTGACTAATTCCTCCAACTCCAGTATAGAGGCACATTAGAGTGTCTTCAAAACTAGGATTAGACACTAGGTTTAACTGTGCTTTGCATTTTCCACTTAGTGCTATTATCGCAATAAAAATTAAAAATTTAAATTTCATTTATTCTTTATTACTACTTTACTTGAATAGGTTTGAGTAAATTTAACTAAAACTATTGAATAAATAATTTAACAAAGAACTAATAAGAGAAAGAAATTCAATTTTGTTTGTTATTAAATTTCTGCAAAAATCAACATTTATCATTTAATTCGCGAGTCAAAATATTTATCATTGCAAAAAAATTACATCATGAAAAATAAACATATTTTATTCCTTTTACTGATTTCATTAATCAGCATTTCATCTTGTACGATGGAGAAAAGACATTATCAATCGGGTTATTACATCGATTGGAAGAATAATGTGAAAAATACTGCAGCTGAAAGAACCACTCCAACAAATATCGAGCGAATCAATGCTAAGACCATTGAAACGACTCCGTTTTCGGCTTCCACAAATGAGGATATTATTTTAACCACTTCGACGAATTCTGACATTTCTACATTCAAAACTGAAAAAAATACGAGTGATGTAAAAGCATCTGAAAAGGCACAATCAAAACTTACTGTTAAAGACAAGATTAAAGTTGTAAAGGCAGTCAATAAAATGAAAAAGGCAACCAAGCGTAGTGATGCTGATGGTATTCCTACAGTTTTGTTATTTGTTTTAGCGGTATTATTGCCTCCTCTTGCTGTTGGTCTAGTTACTGATTGGGACCTAGAGCAAACATTAATAAGCGTCGGACTAACCTTTTTATGTTGGTTACCTGGAATCATACACGCTATCATTGTAGTGGATAGAAACCGAGGGTATTAATCTTGAAGTATAAAATTCAATTGATATTGTTGCTGGTATTACCTATCATTTTGTGGGTACTACCAGCTTCTTTTTTTGATAAAGGACAGAGTTTATGTTTATCTGTTTTACTACTTGATAAAACATGCTACGGATGTGGCATTACGCGAGCAGTTCAACATTGTTTGCACGGAGAATTTTTAATCGGGTATCAGTTCAATCCATTAGTTGTAATCGTTTTGCCTTTATTAATTTATTTATGGGCCAAAATGATAATCTTTAATTGGAAGTCACTTACAAGTTCGAAAAAATAATACATTTGAATTCACAATTGAAAATCATGAAACACATCCATTTAGTCATTACATTATCCATTCTATTTCTTGCATCGTGTACAACACAGCATGCTATTACAACCAAAACAACAGACATTTACGGTGTAGGTGTAATACAAAAACCTGTGTTAGCTGATATGGAGGTAAAAGAAGAAAAAACTTCAGCTACCATCAATGCACGTGGAAAACGTATCAATGACGATTTAAAAAATAAGGCAGTAGCAGAAGCAGTTAAAAAATCGAATGCTGATGTATTAGTCGAGCCACGATTTGAATCGACTATCAAAGGAAGAAAAATCACATTGACAGTAACGGGATATCCGGCAACTTATAAAAACTTCCACACAATAAAACAGGAGGAAGTAGAGTTATTAAAAGCCGGAAAAGTACAGCAAGTAAATACGATGGATACTAATCAGATTAAATCCAAAGGAGGTAAAGTCGTTTTAGCAGTAGGTTTAGGAATTATCCTCGTTGTTTCGTTGATTATTGCGATTTTTCCAGGTTAATAGAGTAACTTCATATAAATTTTCTGAAAAACATGTTTAAATCAAACCTTACCTCTATTGTTTATTCTATTGCTATTATCGTTGCAGCTTTTGCTTTAGGTAATTCCATCATGAATCGTAATAAGCCTGATAATGTAATATCAGTAACAGGACTTGGGGAAATAAATTTCACATCTGATTTAATTGTTTGGGAAGGTTCTTTCGCTCGTCAGGATATGGATATGAAAGCAGCTTCGGCAGCGCTTAATGCAGATAAAACTGCCATCGAAAAATACCTTATAACAAAAGGTCTTGATAAAAAATCATTGGTGTTTAGTTCTATCTCTGTTGAGAATTTAACTACCTACCGTTATGGTAATAATGGAGAAGTAGTAGGACAAGATTTCGCGGGATACAAACTCACTCAGTCGGTTGAAATTACCTCTTCAAAAATTGATCAGGTAGAAGAAGTGTCGCGTAATATTACAGAGTTAATTAACGAAGGCATTCAATTGAATTCCCAAGCACCTCGTTATTATTATACAAAGCTGGCCGATTTAAAACTTTCATTAGTCTCAAAAGCTACAAAGGATGCACGTGAGCGTGCTGAAAAAATTGCGGAAGAATCTGGAAGCCATATCGATAAACTAACCACCGCTCAAATGGGAATTATTCAGATTACCGGACAAAACTCGGGCGAAGATTATTCATGGGGAGGGGCTTATAATACTTCTTCTCGCGAGAAAACGGCTTCTATAACCATGAAATTGAACTATAAACTGGACTAAACAGCTCCGTTTTTAACAATATTAGAAAGTCGCTCAAATGGGCGGCTTTTTTCATTAATCTACTTAATCAAACTATACGTTTTTTAGAGCGAAAATCTTTTTGACCATCTATTAACATTTCCTATATAGAATTGTTCTAAATAGGAATTTTTCATCGTATCTTTGCCATCAAATTGTTAATAACATGATTACCGTAACAGAAAAAGCCATCGAAAAAGCGCGCGATTTAATCAAGGAAGAGAATCGCCCAGCTGACTCATTTATCCGCGTAGGAGTAGAAGGTGGTGGATGCTCAGGTCTTTCTTATAAGCTTGAATTTGATAGTGTTATCAAAGATGGCGATAAGATTTTTGAAGATAAAGGGATGAAAATCGTATGTGATAAGAAGAGCTTTTTATACCTCGTAGGTACTCAACTCGACTTCTCCGACGGCCTTAACGGGAAAGGTTTTGAATTCCATAATCCAAACGCAACTCGCACCTGTGGATGTGGCGAATCGTTCGCTGTTTAATTATTTTAAAAGATTTAATTCATGTCAGACGACTTAAAAATATTAGACGATGTTGCTAACTCCGAGTATAAATGGGGGTTTGTAAGTAATATCGAAAGTGATAATGCTCCTAAAGGACTTAACGAGGATATCGTTCGTTTCATCTCTGCAAAAAAGAATGAACCAGAATGGTTACTTGAATACCGACTAAAGGCATTCCGCCATTGGCAAACCATGACAGAGCCAGTATGGCCAAATGTTACCTATCCGAAAGTTGATTTTCAAGACATCATTTATTATTCTGCACCAAAACCAAAAGTGCAGCTAGATAGTCTTGATGACTTAGATCCGGAAATTAAAGCAACGTTTGATAAACTTGGAATTTCACTCGAAGAACAAAAGCGTTTAGCGAATGTGGCTGTTGATGCAGTTATCGATTCGGTTTCTGTAAAAACAACTTTTCGTGAAGCACTTTTAGAGAAAGGAATTATTTTCTCTTCTTTTTCAGAGGCAGTTCATGAGCATCCAGAATTAGTAAAGAAATATTTAGGTAGTGTAGTGCCGTACACCGATAATTTTTATGCGGCGTTGAATGCGGCGGTATTCAGTGATGGTTCGTTCTGCTATATCCCGAAAGGCGTTCGTTGTCCGATGGAATTAAGTACGTATTTCCGTATTAACTCTGCTGGAACAGGTCAGTTTGAAAGAACATTAATTATTGCCGACGAAGGTGCTTATGTGAGTTATCTTGAAGGTTGTACTGCTCCTATGCGCGACGAAAATCAGTTGCATGCAGCAGTAGTTGAAATTGTTTCGCATGCGGAAGCGCAAGTGAAATATTCAACGGTGCAGAACTGGTATCCGGGAGATAAAGAAGGAAAGGGTGGTATTTTTAATTTTGTTACCAAGCGTGGAATTTGTTTAGGAAATAAATCAAAAATTTCATGGACGCAAGTAGAAACAGGTTCTGCTGTAACATGGAAATATCCATCGGTAATTTTAAAAGGAGATAATTCTGTTGGAGAATTTTACTCTGTTGCAGTAACGAATAATATGCAACAAGCGGATACTGGTACTAAGATGATTCATATCGGAAAAAATACCAGCAGTACAATTATCTCGAAAGGAATTAGTGGAGGAAGAAGTCATAATAGTTACAGAGGTTTAGTGAAGATTAATAAGAGTGCTGATAACGCAAGAAATTTTTCGCAATGCGATTCATTATTACTCGGCGATCAATGCGGTGCTCATACATTCCCTTATTTAGAAGTCAGTAATAAGTCGGCGAAAGTAGAACACGAAGCAACGACATCTAAAGTTGGAGAAGATCAAATATTTTATTGCAATCAACGTGGTATCTCTACTGAAGATGCAGTAGGATTAATTGTGAATGGCTATTGCAAAGAAGTATTTAATCAGTTGCCAATGGAGTTTGCTGTAGAAGCACAAAAATTATTAGCCATCTCATTAGAAGGTTCTGTAGGATAAAAATTAAAAACGAAATTCAAAAAAGAAATGTTAACTATAAAAGATTTAAAAGCTTCCGTTGAAGAAAAACAAATTTTAAACGGACTTAATTTCGAAGTGAAACCAGGTGAAGTGCATGCAATCATGGGTCCTAATGGCTCAGGTAAAAGTACGCTAGCAAGTGTGCTTGCAGGAAGAGAAGAATATGAAGTGACAGGAGGAGAAGTATTATTCAACGGAGAAGATTTATTAGACATGAGTCCTGAAGATCGCGCACGCGCAGGCGTCTTTTTAGCTTTTCAATATCCAGTTGAAATTCCAGGAGTGAGTAATGCGAACTTTTTGAAGACAGCTGTGAACGAAGTGCGTAAATCGAAAGGTTTAGAAGCATTAGACTCCAAACAGTTTTTAAAATTGATGCAAGAGAAAATGAAATTAGTGGAGATGGATAAAACGATGACGCAGCGTTCGGTGAATGAAGGCTTCAGTGGTGGAGAGAAAAAGCGTAATGAGATTTTTCAAATGGCGATGTTAGAACCATCGTTAGCTATTTTAGATGAAACAGATTCTGGTTTAGATATCGATGCCTTACGAATTGTTGCGAATGGTGTGAATGCATTGCGCGATGGAAATCGTTCGTTTATTGTGATTACGCATTACCAACGTTTGTTAGATTATATCGTTCCGGATTTTGTTCATGTATTGTACAAAGGAAGAATTGTTAAGTCGGGAACAAAAGACTTAGCACTTGAATTAGAAGAAAAAGGCTACGATTGGATTAAAGAAGAAGTAGACGCAACTTTAAACGCGTAATATCATGAGCACTTTGCAAGAAACAAAAAATACAATTCTTACTTCTACTTTATTTCAGGATTGGGTAAACACATCACCGAGAGTAGATGCATTTGCTACAATTACAAAGGATGCTGCGCAAGCTTTCTTGTTGCAGGGAATTCCGACTACGAAGCATGAAGAATGGAAATATACCAACGTTACTCGTTTAGCAAATACGTCTTTTGAATTATCAAAGTCGAACGCTACGTTAACAGCAGCAGATGTTACTAGTGAAAAAGTAACGGCAGATGCGATATTAATTGTGATTGAAAACGGAATCATCAATAAGGTAGCATCTAACATGGACGGCTTACCTAAAGGAATTCATATTGGAAGCATTCACGATTTAAAAGATAATGCAGCAATTCAAAAAGATTTTCTGCAACATGCCGATTATAAGTCGGAACCATTTGTTGCATTAAATACAGCAACTTTTTCAGATGCAGTTTGTATTCTTGCTGAAGCAAATGTGGAGTTTAACACGCCTATTCATTTGATGATTGTAAATACATCGAACGAAGCGCATGTTTATATTCCTGTTCGTGTATTTGTAGCTGCGGAAAAAAATGCATCAATTCATGTCGTAGAAACATTTTCTACTAAAGGAAATAATACAACAGCATTTGTTAATGCAGTGAGTGAAGTAGTAGTTGCTGACAATGCAAAAGTAAATTATGTGAAGTTGCAAGATGAATCATCAAATACCACACATATTAATTACCATCGCATAGCAATGGCACGCGATAGTTACGAGCATTTAACAACACTAAGTTTAGGTGGAGTACTTATACGCAATAATTTAAATATTCGTTTAGGCGATATTAACGGAACGGCTTACCTCAACGGATTAACATTAGCGCGTCATCAACAATTAGTTGATCATCACACTGCAGTTGATCATGCAATGCCACATTGTTATAGTAATGAGTTATACAAAAACTTAATCGACGATAAGGCACAAGGTGTATTTAACGGAAAAATATTTGTCCGCAAGGATGCACAAAAAACAAACGCATTTCAATCAAACAAAAATTTATTGTTAAGTGATGATGCTACCATGAATGCTAAACCACAGCTTGAAATTTTCGCTGATGATGTTAAGTGTTCCCACGGTGCTACTACTGGTCAGTTAGATGATGAGTCGTTGTTTTACTTACGAGCAAGAGGAATCGGTGAGGATGCAGCTCGTGCTTTATTAAATCATGCGTTTGCTGCTGATGTGATTGAAGGAATTGCGCATGAGGGCATCAAAGAGAAAATGCTTGAGGTTTTAAATCATAAATTAAACTAATCTATTATAACTGTGGAACAACTATTGGTCAATAATGCTTTTGATGTGTTGGAAGTCCGAAAAGATTTTCCAATACTTGCAGAGTTACCATATGGTAAACCACTCGTTTATTTTGACAATGCTGCTACTTCGCAAAAACCGCAAGTAGTGATTGATGCATTGGTGAATTACTACACGCATTACAACGCGAATGTTCATCGTGGTGTTCATTTTCTTTCTCAGAAAGCAAGTGATGCATTTGATGAAGTACGTGAAAAGGTAAGAGGATTTATAAACGCAGCATCGGAGCGAGAAATAATTTTTGTTCGTGGTACTACCGAAGGAGTAAATTTAGTGGTGGCTACTTACGGAAGAAAAAACATTCAACAAGGAGATACGATTTTAGTTAGCGCAATGGAACATCATTCAAATATTGTTCCTTGGCAATTGCTATGTGAAGAGAAAGGAGCGCGATTGAATGTTATTCCCATGAATGAAAATGGCGAATTGGTTTTAGATTCACTAGAGGACTTACTAAACGATAATTGCAAATTTGTTGCAGTTACGCATACTGCAAATTCCTTGGGAACGATTAATCCTATTAAAGAAATTATTTCAAAAGCACACGAAAGAAATATTCCTGTATTGGTGGATGGTGCACAAGCAGTCGCGCATGACTACGTAGATGTGCAGGCGTTAGATTGTGATTTTTTTGTTTTCAGTGCGCATAAAATGCTTGGTCCTACTGGAATCGGTGCTGTATATGGTAAGTTACATTTATTAGAAGAGATGCCGCCCTACCACGGTGGAGGAGAGATGATAAAGTCAGTGTCGTTTAAAGGCACTACCTGGAACGATGTTCCTTATAAGTTTGAAGCCGGCACACCGAATATTGCAGATGTAATTGCAATGGGTGCTGCAATTGATTATTGGAATTCGATTGATAGAGCAGGAGCACATGAACAGGAAATCGAATTGTTGAATTACTCTACATCGTTATTAGCGGATATCCCTTCCGTTAGAATTATTGGTACAGCAAAAAATAAAGCAGCGGTTATTTCTTTTGTGGTAGATAAAGCTAATGCTATGGACATTGGAATGTTTCTCGATACAAAAGGCATTGCAGTGCGAACGGGACAACATTGCGCTGAGCCTGTGATGGATTGGTTTGGTATTCCCGGGACAATACGCGCCTCGTTTATGTTTTATAATACCAAAGAAGAAGTAGATTTTTTCATCGAGCAATTAAAAAAAGCCATTCAATTATTAGCCGTTTGATATGCGTACAATCGCCGAAATAGAAAATGAAATTGTTGAAGATTTCGCTTTGTTTGATACTTGGGAAGAGAAGTACCAGTACATCATTGAAATCGGGCAAAAACTAAAACCATTAGCTGCTGAATTTAAAATTGATGATAACAAAATCAAAGGTTGTCAAAGTAGCGTTTGGCTAACCGCGAGTGAGAATAACGGTATCATAGAATTTTCTGCTGATAGCGATTCTGTTTTTGTGAAAGGAGAAATTGCGTTGTTGATGGAAGTATTATCGAATCAATCGCCGGAAGCAATTGTAAATGCTGAATTAGGATTTATTGATCAGATTGGATTACGTAGTCATATGGCACAAACACGTGCTAACGGACTTGCTGCAATGATTAAACAAATGAAATTATACGCTGTGGGTTTCCAGCATAAGAATGTGTGATATGAGTGAAGAACTAAATAAGTCAGAAGAAATTAAGAATGACGGAATTGATATTCCAACTACTCCTTCATTGCGTGAACGCATCATCGCTACATTAAAAACATGCTATGATCCGGAAATTCCCGTAGATATCTGGGAGCTAGGATTGATTTATGAAATTCGAATCAATGATGGCAATGATGTACATATCATGATGACGCTAACTTCTCCAGCTTGTCCTGTAGCAGAAACGTTACCTCCTGATGTAGAAAATAAAATCAGTGAAATACCGGATGTAAATTCAGCTCGCGTTGAAATTACATTTGATCCTCCTTGGGAGAAGGAAATGATGAGCGAAGAAGCACGATTAGAATTAGGAATGTGGTAATATGAGCGAAGAAACCATTATCAATAAAGTAGAGCAAAGCGGATTAATTACCATTAATCTCGAAGACTTTTATCCTGAAGGTCAGCGAAAAGTGATTGATATTCGCGAGCAATTGATAGAGGATGTTTTATTGAGAGAAAAATCGTTTCGCGAGTATATTGCTTCGACTGATTGGTCACAATATCAAGATTGTTTTGTTACTGTTTATTGTTCTGTTGATGCGGTGATTCCGCATTGGGCGTATATGTTGATGGCAACAGCGATTCAACCATTCGCAAAATTGGTTTATTTCGGTAGTGCAGAGGCGCTAGAAAACAAATTATTTGAAGAGATCATTGATTCAATGGATGTGCAAGTCTATCAAGATGCACGTGTGATTATTAAAGGATGTTCTGATAAGCCAGTTCCTGCTGCTGCATACTTTTATTTAGCTGCTAAACTTCGTCCAGTAGCAAAGAGTATCATGTTTGGCGAGCCATGCAGTACGGTGCCAGTATTTAAAAAGAAATAATTACTAAATTTAGTACTATGAAAAAGTGGTTCATCTTATTCTTTTGTCTGATGACATTAGGCGTTGTAGCACAGCAATTACCAGAACACAGTACTAATCGCGACGATACTTTTATTGTAGTCGATCAGATGCCTGAATATCCTGGAGGAAATGAAGCTTTGCAAGAATACATTTCATTGAATCTAAAATATCCAGTATTGAAAGAAGTTTCAGGGAAGGTTTTCGTAAGTTTTGTTGTGGATAAAAAAGGAAAAGTGACGGATGTCAGAGTGAAGAATGAAGTAGATGCAGCACTATCAAAAGAGGCGATTCGCCTTGTAAAAGCAATGCCACTTTGGACACCTGGTAAGTTAGAGGGTAAGCCTGTTAATGTACAGTTGAATTTGCCTATTTATTTCAAGGCTAATTAATACATTTGCGCTCTCATGGCCAATCAATTGGATCGTATTAAAGCTCCTGTAAAGGATGAAATGGAACTATTCGAAAAGAAGTTCCGTGTGGCTATGCAGAGCAAAGTTTCGTTGCTCGATAAAATCATGCATTACATTGTTAAGCGAAAAGGGAAGCAAATGCGTCCGATGTTCGTTTTTTTAACCGCTGGAATGACAGGCAATATTGGTGAGTCAACGTATCGTGCAGCATCATTAATAGAACTATTACATACTGCAACTTTAGTACACGATGATGTAGTAGACGATAGTAATTTACGTCGTGGATTTTTCTCGATAAATGCTTTATGGAAAAATAAAATTGCAGTGTTGGTAGGTGATTATCTTTTATCAAAAGGATTATTACTTTCTGTTGAGCATAAAGAATTTCATTTACTTGAAATTGTTTCCAATGCAGTTCGTAGAATGAGTGAAGGCGAGTTATTACAAATCGAGAAAGCACGTAAACTAGATATAACAGAAGAAGTCTATTATGAAATTATCGGAGCTAAAACAGCCTCGTTGATTGCGTCTTGTTGTGCTACTGGCGCTGCTTCTGTTGGATGTGATGCTGCAATGATTACACGCATGCACGACTTTGGCGAGTCTGTAGGAATTGCTTTTCAAATCAAAGATGATTTATTCGATTACGAAGAAAGTGTAAAGACAGGAAAGCCAAAAGGCATCGATATCAAGGAACATAAGATGACGCTTCCTGTTATTTATACTTTGCAAAAGGTAAGTAAAGACGACAAGAAGTTTATCATTAATACGATTAAGCATCATTCAGAAGATGCTAAGCGCGTGGAGCAAGTGATACAACTTGTTTTATCCAATGGAGGATTAGACTATGCTCGTAATGCGATGTACAGTTACCAACAAAAAGCCTTCAACCTTTTAACGGATATCCCTGACAGTGAGTACAAGACTTCTTTAATGGAGTTGGTGAGGTTTACGACGGAACGAAATCACTGATTTAATTTGAAAACTATAGACCTCCCTATATCCCTCCAAGGGAGGGACTATCTAAATTTTACTCCTCTCCTTTGGAGAGGTAGGGAGAGGTTTTAATTTAATGGAGTTGGTGAGGTTTACGACAGAGAGAAATCACTAGTTAATTTGAAAATGAATTAATCTCTATTCAAATTTGATGTTTTAAATTCTAAGGAATTATTCGTATAACTAAAAAGAAATAACCGTAACTCCAATACTCAATCTACCTGTAAGCACAATATTGATTTTTGAAGCAAGTTGTTGTAAAGTGAGATAAGTGTTATCACTTGCGTTTAGAACAATAACAGGCAACTGGTATTTTTCAAAGTTTTGTTGGAATTGTAAATTTTTATCAAAGGTGATTAATGCATTAAAATTATTTTCAATTAATAATTTCATAAGCTCACCATTTTTCTTTCCATTCCAACCCATATCACGTACAGTGAAAATTTGATGGTTCGGGAAATCAGATTTTAAACGCTTTGGTAAGTTTTCATCAAGCAGCAGTTTCATAAAGCTTGATAATTTTTTCATTAGAAAATAAATTTTCTGCCAACTCCAAAACGGCAATGGCAGTCGATTTTTCTACGGTTGGAAAATCTTCTAAAAATTCATTTAGCGATACACCTTTTTCCAAATGACTGAATAAGGTAACCACAGGAACTCTCGTCCCTTTAAAAACAGGCTGTCCTGAAAGTATTTCCTTGTCAATTGTAATGAAATCTCTAACGTTCTTCATATTTCAAATATACAAAAACAATTTGTTAAAAGTATTATCTAGTAATTTCTATTATAATAATGCGATGCGAAATATCGATAAAAAGGTGAGGCATCAATAGAATTTAATAAAAAGAACATTCAAGAGAGGGTGACTCTCTTTATCTAATTGTTCGGAGTTTTAAATTGATGAATATTTTCAGAATAAAAAAAGCCATGAGTTTTTTCTCATGGCTTGAAATAATTTTTATTAGCGTTTAATTTTTAATCACTTTAAAGGATTGCTTTTTTGAATTATCATCTATGCCAATTAAATAATTTCCTTCGGATAAATTGTTTATATCGATGGACATATTTTCAGATGTAATTTTTCCTGTTAAAATAGTTTTACCTAAATTATCAAAAATGAAATACGTTTTCCCGATTAGTTGAGCGTCTGATTTAACCTTGATGATAGCATTAGCAGGGTTAGGGTAAATAGCCAACAAATTGTTATTTGAAATTTCGTTAATACCCACATTATTATTTACCGTTAACACAGCAACGTTGGAAGTATCTGAGCAAGAACCTGAATTTATAATACAACGGAAAGGCTGGTTATTATTTGCGAAGGTTACGTAAGAAACAGTTAATGTATCATTATTAGCCCCGCTATATTGACCTACGCTACTTAAATTTTGAAAACCTACTCCAATATCTGTTTGCCATTGGTAGGTTGCATTAGGATCTGTAGTGCTTATTATGAAGTGCGAATTATTATTTACATTAATAGTTTGATTTACGGGTTGTCCTGTAATTGAAAGAATACAACCAGTGTATAATTGATAAACTTCTTCTAAACTCAACTCTCGATTCCAAAAACCAATTTCATCGATTTTTCCATCAAACGGAGAAAAGAAGCCGTTGCTTTGATCTGTTAGTCCTATTGTAAGTCCAGAGTTGCTATTTGCGTTTAAAGTAAATCCATTTAAAACTAATGATTTTTCATGTACTCCGTTATAATATAATTTTAAAGTATCACCATCAAATGAAAATAGAACATGTGTCCAATTGTTTGTGTTTATTTGCATTATTCCATAAGTTGCTTGAGCGGCAGGTAAAATATTATCAAATATTCTAGCACTTGTGGTAGTACTAGAATTAGTGGTAACAGAAAAGCGCCATGCTAAATTATTTTGTCCATTTTGTATTCGACTAATGATATTTTGTTCTTGACTTAATAATGGACTATTATAATTGTAGATCCAAGCTGAAAGTGTTATTTTCTGGTTATTAAAGGTTGGATTATAAGGTATAGATATATTGTCTCCTGATGAACCAAGCGACCAATTACTGATATTAAAACTATAAGAGCTATTTAAATTTCCAAACCTATCGTTAGTCAAAGTTGCCCCGTTTACGGTTCCATTATTCCCATTTCCACTTTCATCATTGGCATTTCCGTTGAAGGGCCACCAGCCTACAAGTCCATTGGTTGGGACATAACTAGGCACTTGTGCTTTTAACGATGTAGCACTCATTAATAATACTACGAATAGCATAACATAAATGCTTACTTGTTTTTTGCTTCTCGTTGTTGAAGTTTTTTGGAAGTTGTTTTTCATTTTTTAATAAAATTTATTCTACGCGGCCCCAGTGTAGAGTTGGTATAAAAAATAAGCGTGGGACACTTAGCAACTCGACTAGAGGTACCACGAAGCACCCGAATACAAGTATACCAAAGCCCACGCCTATGCGCGAGCGTTTAGTGTTTTCTTGTATTCTTTTTGAAATTCGTGGTTTCCTAGTCAAGAATTAACTAACGCTAATATTTTATGTTAGCCATGAAGGCTATTTTTTTAGGTCATTGATTTATTTTTAGTTTTTCAAATTTACATTTTTATTTGAAAAAAGAAGTAGTGGCAACTAACAATATCGAATTAAACAGATTTATTAAAAAATAATATGTCCGCCTTAAAATTATTGAGGAAAAAACCTACTTGACTTTTAATTATGGCGAATTCGCCATAATTAAAAATAGGATTATAAATCTATTCCCCAGAACCAAGGCACTCGATTCTGTTTCGATTAAGAAAGCTATCTGAAGTAAAAACCCCCCTAAATCCCCCCTAATTTTCGTATTTTAGCAAAGTGATTACACCTGAAACAAAAGAACGAATTTTAGAAGCCTGCCGCGTAGAAGAAGTGGTTGGTGATTTTGTGTCGTTGAAGAAGCGTGGAGCTAATTTGCTTGGTGTTTGTCCTTTTCACAATGAGCGTACGCCATCGTTCACTGTATCGCCTGCAAAAGGATTTTTCAAATGCTTCGGTTGCGGTAAGGCAGGTGATTCAGTTACTTTCATGATGGAACATGAGCAACTCTCTTTTCCAGAAGCTTTACGATATCTCGCTGGTAAGTATAGTATCACTATTGAAGAGGAAGCTCCATCAGCAGAAATGATGGAGGCACAATCGCAACGTGAGAGTTTGTTTGCAGTAATGGATTTTGCAAAAAACTATTATGTCGATTACCTATGGAATAATGATGAAGGTATTGCCATTGGATTAAGTTATTTCAGAGAACGTGGGTTTACCGATGAGATCATTAGAAAATTTGAATTAGGTTTTTCACCTGATAAATGGGATGGGCTTACTTCTGCCGCAACGGGTGCAGGATACAAAGAAGAAATTTTAGAGAAGGCGGGATTACTTATCGTTAACGAACAAAAAAAATACGATCGCTTTCGTGGAAGAGTAATGTTTCCTGTTGCAAGCTTAACAGGTCGCACGATTGCTTTCGGTGCGCGTATTCTGAAAACAGATCCGAAGAGTCCGAAGTATTTAAACTCACCCGAGACAGAAATTTATTTCAAGAGTAAGAGTTTATACGGTATTTCGCATGCGAAGAAGTCGATTGTTGAGAAAGACGTTTGTTATTTAGTAGAAGGATATACGGATGTGATTTCTTTACATCAAGCGGGGATAGAAAATGTAGTAGCAAGTTCTGGTACTTCACTAACGGTAGAGCAGATACGCTTAATAGGTCGCTATACAAAAAACATTACGGTATTGTATGATGGTGATGCTGCTGGTATAAAGGCTTCGTTAAGAGGAATTAATTTGATTCTCGAAGAAGGAATGAACGTACGTGTAGTATTATTTCCTGATGGAGAAGATCCGGATTCTTATTCACGAAAAGTTACTACGGTTGAATTGCTGGAATATTTATCTAAATCTGCGGTAGATTTTATTTCATTTAAAACAAAATTATTACTGAGTGATACAGCAGGTGATCCGATTAAGAAAGCAGGACTAGTTCGAGATATTGTAGAAACAATTGCTGTTGTTCCAGATGCAATTACCCGCGCAGCTTACTTGCGTCAGGCATCTACCTTGATGGAAATGGGAGAGGCTGTATTGATTGCCGAGATGAATAAAATTATTCGTGCGCGTAATAATCGTCAGTCAGAGGAACAGCAAACACCCGTGCAGGATCATGCTGGAGAGGTGCTTGATAACATCGAGAAAGAATACACGGAAGAACAGCTTATCAATGATGAACATAGTACCGAAGTTCATGAGGAAGAAATAATACGTATTCTTTTAAATTATGCTGAGGAAATATTTCCGCTTCCCGATTTTAGTAAATACTTAGAAGTAGAACCTGTTAAGGGAAAGCAAAAAAAGAAAGGCTTTAATGTAGAAGAAGAAGAGGAAAAGCCAGAACTACAACATATCAAGGTAAAGGATTTTATTTTTGATGTGCTTCAAACAGATGGAATCAGTTTTACAAACGAAGGATATGCAGGACTGTTAGCAGAGTTTACGAATTTAATAACTACTGAAACGGACTATGATACGCAATCATTTATCAATAATTTAAGTCCTGAATTAAAGCCACTCGCTATATCATTAGTTACTCCTAAATATGAATTAGCTGATTGGAAATCGAAGGGAATAATTGTTCGATTAGATAAAGACAGAATCGATAAAACAGTCGTAGATGCCATGGTGTACATTCAAAAGAAAATGGCAAACAAAAAAGCAATGGAGTTTCAAAATGAAATCAAAGAGCGTTCAGAAGTGGGAGCAGACATTGACGAATTACTTGAGCACTATCAAGAACTAATCAACTTGAAAATGGTTTTAAACCGAATCACAAATACGGTTATAAATAAGTAATTATCGAATAAGCTTTTTAATTGTCTTTTCGAATTCCGATTTATAAATTTCAAATTCTTTTCCTGTAGCAGGTCCCGAAAATCCAGCATGTACTTTTACTACTTTGCCTTTGTCATCAAGAAATAAAGTTGTCGGAAAAGAAATAAAATCTTTAATCTGAGGAATCACTTTCATCACATTATCTTTTCCTGCTACACCAGCAATTAATACAGGATACTTCAAATCGAGATTTTTCACAAAACGTTCAGCACTTGCTTTCGCTTTTGAAAATTCTGCGCTGCGTTCAAAGGTTAATCCGATAATTTCTAATCCTTGATCGTGATAGGTTTTGTAAATCTCATTAAAGTACTTTGCTTCATCCATACAATTCGGACACCATGATCCCATGAACTGAATGATGGTCGCTTTTTTCTGAAAGCGTTTATCTGTAATTGATACGATGTTACTATCTAAATCAGGGAAACTAAAATTGAGATCACCTTCTACCCGTGTGATGGTATTAGGATCGCGAAGCTTTGCATTTTCATATCTGCGTGCATGAAATGGTGCTTTATAAGTGTTACCAGAGTAAAACATTCCTAACATCGAATCATTTTTTACATCTGCAAGATAGAGCCATGCGTGCGCTCCATCAAAAACACTTAGTTTTAATTTATTTCCAACTATAACGCCTTCGAGGTAACGATGATCACCCGTTTCAGTTAAGAACGTTCCTGTAACATGATTTCCATCTTGATTAAATACTCCAATAGCAAGCGATGAATCAGGACTATCAACATCAAACCAAGTTTCCCATTTACCTGTGATATTTAAAGTAGTATTTCCTTTATCTGGAAAGCGTTCCGTTACCCCTTTATAGCCTACAAATACAACTTCAGGATTTCCTTTTTTACTGTAGTTAATCCACTTACCACGCAAGCGATCACCTTCAATATGTAACTTAATTTCCGAATCGAAATAAGGGGGTCGGATAAAGAGTGAGTCGCCACGCACATCTGTAACTTCACAAACAATACGCTCTTCAGCATTATGAATAACAAAAATAACTTTTCCGCTCTCTTCTTTTAATTCAAAGTTAAATGGTAAAGGTTGCCCTGGAAGAAATAATTGTCCGAGCCACATGCCCAATAATAAACCGATATTGTAAACCATAGTCGTTAATTAATCACTCCTGTTATGCGATAATAAGTAGTATCCGATAAAATCATTTTCTCTTTTGCGTTAATGGAGAAAAATGTTTGCGGTATATATTCTATCTCTTGCTTTGAATAATAAAAGGTATTTTCTTTCATTCGTTCAATCGCGATTCTTTTAATTGAATTTTGATGTTTGACTACAACAAATTTTCTTACTTCTGACTTAGTTTCTTTTGATGAATAAGTAATGATAGTACTATCGTTTTGTTGAAGTGTATCGATAGTATAGCTTAGATATTTCTCAGAAATATTACTGGCTACAATTAATTCAAGTTCTTTATTCCAATTTACGGTATCTAATTGAAACATTTCTTTCTTGCTATTGTATTCTGCTGTTTTAAGTAGATGGGAGTTGTTTTTATTAAGCAATACTATTTCACTTCGTATATAACTAGCACTGTTAAATAGTTTAATGCTACTGTTTGATACTTCAGTGGTACAATTACTGAGATAAACAATTGCGAGAGTCAGCAGTATAAAGATTCTTTTTTTCATATTAAAAATTTAAACCTAATTCACGTGCCTTTTGCAGACATTCATTTGCCTTAATGGTATCTCCCATATTTCTATAGGTAATACTTAAATTCACCCATGCCTTCCCGTTAGAAGGGTCGAGTTTAACGGATTCATTAAACCAGTATAAACATGAATCTTTTATTCCCATTACAGCATAACAGTTTCCAAGGTTGTTATAAGCATCAGCATAAGAAGGATTAATCGAGAGTGCTTTTTTATAATTATCAATTGCAGAACGAAAATCATTTTTTTGTGCATAGATATTTCCACGGTTGTAATAGGCTTTATCAAATGCAGGTTTGATAGCAAGTGCTTTTTCAAAACAAACAAATGATTCATCATACATTTTGTTTTCTCCTAAGTACAAACCAAGGTTATTGTAATTGTCGGAAGAATTTGGATTAAGTGCTATGGCAGCTTTTAAATCGATGATTGCTTTATCTAATTGACCATTGTTACCATATGCGATTCCGGCATTCGATAATTTTTCATCAGTATCAAACGCTTTGTAACTACGAGCCTGTTCAAAAGCATATACTGCATTTTTAAAATCGTTCTTCTCTTTATAGGCCATTCCTAAATTATACCATGCATCGTTATAATTCGGAATCAGACTTACT
>JBJOND010000007.1:0-50028 GCA_046052065.1 Bacteroidota bacterium
ATTGACTTTCTATATTTGCAACCCCGTTGACGAGTAATATCAACAAAAGGGAGCATAGCTCAGCTGGTTCAGAGCATCTGCCTTACAAGCAGAGGGTCACAGGTTCGAATCCTGTTGCTCCCACTCAGTAAAACACTGAAAAACAAAGGATTACAGAATCGACCTGTAATCCTTTTTTGTTTATATTCCTTTTTAGTGATGCATTAGTGATGCAAAAATGATCCTCCACACCTATTCTCTCACTATTCGAATTATTGTTTCCTCGCTTAATAGATCCACATTAAACTGCTTTGCTTTGCCGTATCGATACTCAAAGAATAGTTTGATGAAGTTAAAATCGCCTCGCTCAATCCCAGCTTTAAGAGCATCCAGAGCGGTTTCCTCCATCGGACTTAACCGCTCTATTAACTCAACCTCGCTGGATTTGGGCTTCCGACCTTGACCTCTATTCTCGCCTTTGATAGCACCATTAAACTTCCTTAGATCCATCTTTTAAATAAATAATCTTTTTTAATTAAAACAACCTTGATTTATCTTTTGCTTCGATAAACTCCTTTTTCCACTCATACTTATTTGACCTATTTTTATCTTGACTTATAGCTTCATCCCAATAATAAAATTCATTACTTACATCGGAGTTAATCTTATAACAACTTGCCAAATTTTCAATATCATGGCGGTAGAAATCATTTGGATAAAACCGCTCAAAACAAGCAATCTTAAACTTCAATCTCGCTAAACTTAGATAGCCATCTCTCGCATAAAAGTTTGATTTCATTTCCGTAATCGCTTTCTCTACTTTGTCAAATTCTAATTTTTGATTTTTTGAATCGTATTGAATTCCAATCGGAGCAGGTAACTGCTGAAGATAATAAATGCAATTTGAATATTGACTTTCTGGATCTTTTATCTCTTTTTTATAGATAATGCCTTTTACAATTATTGATTCAATATCTGAGTGCCGTAATTCTGTAGTAATTTTAATATGTTTTAAATGTTCGAATTTATAGTACATTTTTATTTATGTTTTTTAATTGCACCTTGCACTATAATGCAAAATGCACAGATTATTAATTAAGTTTATTGTAATAGCCATGAGCTAACTTTTGAAACAATGTAGAATCATTTAAAAAGGATTTAAACGACCTCTCACTCATTTTAAGCGCTTTTGCAATAACAAGACCATCCGAAGTAGTAAACTGCTCTGGTAACTTTGCATAGCACTTAATCTTAACAGATGCAGGATCGTTGTTCACTTCCTGCGAAACAATACTTCGCACTTTCAATGCCTGTTGCGTAAAGTAATTACATAGCTCAATAGCACCTTGCACCGATTTAATATTGATGCTAAATAGATCGCTCATATTTTCTCCTTTACAAGCTCGATCCATAACTTCCAGAATCAAACAGAATCTAATTAGGTAAATTTCAATTTTACTTAAAATCTGTTTTTCCTGTTCATCCTGTAAAGTATTAAATCGATCTGTTTGATCTCGATGCCATTCTCTAAACAAGCTCCGAGCATCTGGTTTAAAATCTACGATTGAAGGCTCTGCATCGCTTATGGCATCCATTACTCTATTAAGGATTGCTGAATACTCTTGCTCTGTTGCTTTGTTCAACTCTGCATCCTGCCAATGAGATTTTTTAAGATTCTCTGCAACTACAAATAGCAATCGATCCAAAAATCCATTTACTTGCATTCCATCCTTAGCGAGATCCTGTAACAATCCGAGCTGAATAGTTCCTGCAATGGAGATAAAAGGATGCTCTATCAATAATGATCTATCGGACTTGCGATCAATAGAAACAGATTTACCACTCCAAGTACTTAACCAAAATTCCAGCTCACTTCCTTTATTATACCTGTTCATGTTTTTAATCAATCCGATTATTTCATCCATGTATAATCCAAGACCTCGCTTGTTATAATCATGCACTCCTGCAAGAGCTTCCTGTGTTACATCCGAAACAATCCTTTTTCTAAATTTAGGTTTTGGCTTCGTTTTTTTATCCTCGCTGAGATCCCACTCCTTTAATTCGCTATCATATACCTTATAATACTCTGCATCTCTTTTTCTTATTGGCTTTATAGCCCAATTTAAAGGTGCTGATTTATTAGTTCCTGCATTAGATGCGATTACTAAATAAATAACCGCACTCTCAATCCATCCATTCTTAGCCTTAATATTATAGCTATTACCAATTGCAACGGAAAAAGCATAAAGCATGGATGCACTTATAAACTCAACAGGAAATCCCAAAGTTTGATTTGTTTCTAAGATTATACTTTGCAATTTATCTGGATAAACTAAATAAGGAAACTGCAATTCAGAATCTTTTATTTGTGATGCATCGTTATTATCTTTGCTTTGCAGAGTTTGAAATATTGTTTCATAGTCGGATATTTTACTTGCGGAGGTAATCATAATGCCTCCGCTTTTTTACGACCTACAACTCCAACACCTCGCACTTCCTGCATCCTTTGCCTCGCATTTACTTCATCCTGCATAGTAACTTTAAAGCCACTATCAATGAGCTTCATTATTTCATCTCGATAAAAGACCACTCTCGATCCAATTCTGTGAGATGGGATTAATTTAAGACCATGCAAAACATAAATTCTTGAAGTAGACAACTGCAATAGCTTTGCGGTTTCTTTAACACTTAATGTTTTTGGATGGGATTCATGCTCTGATTTAATTTGAGCAAGTTCATTAAACATACTTTGCAACTCAGCAATCTGGCTTCGCAAAGTGTTTAACTGATCGACCATAGCAGAGGCATCCTCCACAATGGAAATAGTTTTAACACTATTCATAATAAAATATGTAATTGATTTAGGATTGAGCGATTCTCCTATTTATAAAAGCTCGTTTTGTGTTGAGAGAATAGGCGATTTCTCTCCGACTAAGTCCTATGTATTTCTTTGATTGTGGAGGATAAAAAGATCCATTCTCAATAGACATAGCAAATATATTGGGATTTATTATGTTTAACAAGCCCCAATTATTAACAATTCTATTTGATTATTAACAGAAAATGCAAAAGTGCATCGATACTTTATTATAAATTAATTTTATAACTTCGAAATTAAATTTCATTATTATGAATATTTATTTACTTGCATTAATTTTAATAATCATTCTTATATTATTATTAAAATTAAAATTTAAAATAATTCCTGAATGGTCATTCAAAGAAATATTTCCTACATTTTTTTGGGGATATTTTCTTTGCCTACTAATATCATATTTTTTTGTGGATGTAATTGAAAGAAAAATATTGATTGTTGAAGATTTTGGTAAATATCATTACGAATATGAATATCTTTCATTTAAAAGTGATAAAATTGTGAATAATTCAAAATATAATCTTTATTTAGAAAAAGTTATTTATCAAAGTAATTATGAAGCTATCGAAAATCAATATAAAAATCAAAGTTATATTATAACTATAAAATCAAAAAAAAGTCAAGAATTTGATTTAAATAAAATCGGTTATATTTTAGATAATGATCCTCCATATAAAAAAATGGTTTCAATTCATTCAGGAAAAGAAATTGAAACTTATTGGTTGCACTTTGATTTAACTGAGGTTGTAAAATCTTTAAACTATTAAATTTGATTATTAAAATAAAAATCAAGCACAGAGTGCCATCATTGCTTTATCCAGCTCAGCTTGTGGCAACTTATTTAGATAGCCATCTGTTACTTTTTCGCTTGAATGCCTCATTAGTTTGCTAATTAACGACTTTGAAACTCCTGCTAATTGTAGATCATTGGCGAAGGAATATCTCGCATAAGCCATGCAGAGCGGTTTATCAATTCCAGCCATCGTTGCAATCGCTTTTAAACTTCTATTTACTGCGGTTTTTGTCTTGCACACCTTATTGTGTATTTGAGCAGGTGTAATTAAATTCTCATTTAATACGGGAAAAACATAAGGATTATTGAATTTTCGCTTTGATAAGTAGTAATTTAATATGCAACGCACTTTTTCATTTATCCTACATGAATGCTCAACTGATGTCTTAGATCTATTAAAAATGATATAATCATCCTCGATATCGCTCCATTTAAGTTTAAAGATATCCACAGGATTACTTCCAAGCACATAGTAAGAGAAAATGTAATAATTCCATGCATCAAACAAACTTGAATCTGGATTAATCATTAATGCCTCTATTTGATTTGTTTGCTCCTTAGTTAGTGTTTTGGGCTTCGCATTTGATTTTAGATCGGAGATATTAAACTTGTTAAAAGGATATAATGATGCATCGATTATATCTCTTTTTAATGCTTCGTTAAAAACCGCTTTTAATGCTCTGAATTGATGCGAAATACCTCCATTTGCATAGCCATTGATCTGCAAGTATTGTTTATACTTAGTTAGCCAATTATAATCTATGTCTGAAAAATAAAGGTTTTTCTTCGCATATATCTTTAACTTATTAAGCAGGTATAAATAAGAGTTTTTAGTTCCTATGTTTCCAAGTGCATTCTGTTCATCAATACGAAGTTTTATAAACTCCATTAGATCCTGTGCTTTGGGGCTTCCATTCTGCAACATATTAACCAGATGGCTTGAAGTTATCCATTTGCCTTGTAAATTGCAACGCATTACTTCCTGCTCCATTAATGAGATATTTTGATTAATCGTTGCATTGATAATAAGATGTTCTGGATGCTTCGCTTTTACTCTGCATTTTGCACTATCCCAATTTTCTATTGTGGAGGAAAAACCTGCGCTTATTAACTTCCTGTTGCGTTGAAATGTGATTCGATACATTATTGAATAGCTTCCATCATTAAGCACTCCCCAATTTTTAAGATATGCGGAGATTTTAATTTTATTTATTACAATTCGATTTGAAATAACTGCATCCATTTTTACTAATTGTTTGAGTGATGAAATAGTGATTTGTTTATTTAATAATTCAAAAGTATTTATAAGTATTAATTTAAACAAACTTTTTTACCTCTCATATGTCAATTAGTAACTCACAATAAATACCAATAAATATATTATTTTGCCTTACAAGCAGAGGGTCACAGGTTCGAATCCTGTTGCTCCCACAGAAAGACAAAAAAGCCACTCAAAATGAGTGGCTTTTTGCATTTAGCGAATAATATCAAGCTTGCTTGAAAAATTAGAAAGCTAAATGCAAAAACAACCCGAAGGGTTGGCTTTTTTGTTTTGCATCTTTGGGTAACAGGTTAACAGCAAAGCTGTAACCCTGTTTAACGTGGACAAGCTTTCGCATTTTCAAAATGGGGTTGACAGGTTCATTAATAAATAATCCTTCCTTAATTATTAGAACGCTAAATGTTAAAGCCAACCTATAGGGTTAGCTTTTTTGTTTTCAATATTTTGTAGTATCAAAAATCTGCTTTATTAAATTTAACTCAAATAAAATGTAAGTTATTCCCCAATTAATTTCATTAAATATTTATTTTTATAAAAATTTAATTTAAATAATAATTCTAAAAACATTTAAATTTCATACATGACTAAAAACAAATTTCATTTAATTCTAATAATTATTTTTTTAACAACTAGTTGTAGAAACAAAGCACAGGAACACTTTAAAGAAGGAAATTCTAAATTTAATAAACATAATTATAGTGGTGCATTATTAGAATATACAAATGCTATTGAATTAGACAGTAATTTTATTGAAGCAATATATTGGAGAGGAAAAGCAAATTATGAATTGAAAAATTACAATGACGCAATTATTGATTATAATAAAGCATGCAATTTAAACAACAATTACAAAGATGCAATTTACGATAGAGGCTGTGCCAAATTCGAATCCAAAGACTACAAAGGTGCAATTGAAGACTTCTCAAAATCTATTAGTCTTAGCTCAAAAGACACATACTCTTTTCATATTTACGTTATGCTTACACTTTCAAAAATAAATATTAATGATTATAGGGGAGCAATTGAAGAATGCAGTAATTTAATTAAGAAATATCCAAGGGATCCATTAGGTTATAGACTAATTGGCATAGCTAAAATAAATCTTGGCGACAAATTTGGCGGATGTTGTGATTTTAAAAAAGCGATTGAATTAGGGGATTCTAAGACTGATGAAATATCACAGCTAATCCACAACACGGAAGCAACCTTAACAAAAAACCAATAAGAAAATTTAAATACTTAATACCATGTCAAGGATTTATAGTCAGATTACACTTTTTTATTAAATCTCAAATTTACAAGAAAAAAAACAATATGTATAAGTATAAAAAAATACCTGTAATCTTTTGTTTATTTTTTTTTACAACAATCAATACCAAATGTTACAGCCAAAATGCTGAATTTTTTTTCAATGAATCTATTAAAAAAATAGAATCGAAAGATTTTATTGGTGCAATTACTGACCTTACGATAGCCATTGAAATAAAACCCAATTATGAAGATGCTTATTTGAATAGAGGTAATTTAAAAGCTAATTTGAAAGACTATAATGGTGCTATCTTAGATTTCAATAAAGCTATTGAAATAAACCCACAATTTGCTTTATCTTATTTTAACAGAGGCTCGACAAAAGAATTCTTGTATGATTTTCAAAGCGCTATGGACGACTACACAAAAGCAATTGAATTGAATTGTAAAGATGCCGACTTTTATAATAGCCGGGCAATTCTAAAGAAAAAACTATTTGATTATTCAGGAGCAATTGATGATTATAATAGAGCTATAAAAATTAATCCCAAAAACTCTTTTACTTATTTTAACCGAGGTATAATTAATGAAATTTTAAAATTGTACAGAGAAGCAATCAACGACTATTCAAAAGCTATTTCATTAAACCCTAACTATTCAAAAGCATATTATAATAGAGGAATAACATATCTTAAAATTGGAGAAAAACTTAAATCTTGCTTTGATTTTAATAAAGCTTTAGATTTAAAATATCTTGATGCTATAGATTGTATTAATAAATATTGCAAATAAAACTTTCAATACAATACTTAAGTCATAAGAATTTATCGAAGCATTTTATTAAATATGTAAAATTTAAATTATGAACCTATATTTAATGTGAAAATTATTGGTTAATTCATTATTTACCCCCTACATCCTAACTTTCACCACCCTATCACCCTCTTCTCCTTTCATCTTCAAAATATAAATCCCAACTGGTAATCCATCTTTGCTTATCACTACTTTTTCTGAATTAAGATCGCCACTCATCACCACTTGCCCCATTGCATTTATCAAGGTAAAAATTTCAATGTTTGATTTCGACTTTATTTCCCACGCATCTGTGCTATTAATTACTATCAAATCAGTATTTAGATTTTCTCCTAATCCCACATTGGTTATGTTAACTGTTTTACAAATACTGTCAGTGCCACATAACGCTTGCATATAACAACAGATAGTGTATGAGCCTGTAGCTGCATAACTGTGTTGAGCAGTGAATCCGTTTTGCTGTGCTGTACCATCACCAAAGTCCCATGTATATTGTGCCGATGGATCAGAAATAGATGTTACATCAATCGTTAAAAATCCTGGAGAATAGGTAAAGTCTGCTAACGACAACGGATTGACGAAAACAAATACTGAATCACGATTACGGCAATCGTTGATGTTTAAATTACAGTAATAATACGTCGTTGTAGATGGAACAACAGTGGGATTGTAAATTGTATCGCTACTAAATCCAGACCCGGTCGGTGACCATGAATACTTAGCATTCGCATATTGTGTAGCACTCAATTGAATGGTATCACCTATACAGATATTTAAATCAGAACCTAAATCTAATGCTGGTGGCGTTGAATAAATAATGATACTATCAGTTGCTACACATCCATTCACATAAGCAGAAGCGATATACACTGTATTAACTTTTGGTGATGCCGCAAGGTTGGCACCCGGAAAAGAAAATGAAAATGTATCAGTAGTTGCATACCAATAATATTGTGGCGTTGGTGTTATTGGATTTACTACTGCTTGTAACTGCACCAAACCTCCACAGTTGACAGTGTCTGTTCCTGTATTATTCTGAATTGAAACTGACAATCCTGCATTATTTAACAAACTCCATTTGGTTAAGTAATATTCTCCTGCTGAAGATGCATTAAATGTCTGCGGAATAAATGTCACGTTGCCATTGCTTGCTTGTCCAACCGCATACGCAGTTCCACCCTCACCTATTGCAATTGATGCAGAATACAAATTAGCTGAACCCGCTGTTTGTCCGCTTTTCAACCATTGCAAAACACCATCAGTATTATACATCGCGAAGTAAACATCATTACTACAACACAATCCAAGCTGATCAAACCACAATTGATTCGTGAATGTTTGTCCTGTAATAAACACTTTATCATCCTTCAAATCAATTTTTCCAGGAAAAGGATAAAAAGTATCAATACGCCCTGTTTTTACAAATTGCTTTTGTCCTGTCCGATTTATTTTCAAAAGATAACTGCTCGTATATCCATAAAGTGGACGAACAGTATCGCCTTTAAAAATCGCATAGCCTTCAAAGAATCCCATAGCATACGTATTTCCATTTGCATCCATTGCTACATCGTAGCCACTCACATCTCCATTACCAGTATACGAGTCAATTGGAAAGAACCATCGCTCATTTCCAACAGAGTCATAGCTTGCAACATATCCTTGAAATGCATTGGGAGATGTTTTATAGAGATAAGTAATATTTCCAAAAATAAAATTCGCATTGCTTGCTTCTGTACTTCCACAAATTGAAGCATTACCATTATCATCTACCGCAATTCCTAATGATAAGTCATCATAGTTCTGAACACCGCATCCCTTCACCCATCTTGTTTGCCCCGTAGGAGTTAATGATAAGGTAAAAATATGTGGTTTATCGTTTACACCAACAAAACTCAAATTAGCAATACTATCGTTATTGACTTTAAAATAGGAGCCGCCGAAGGTACCTGTCACATATAAATTACCACTATGATCACAATCAATTGCAGTAATACGATCGCTATATACATAGCTTGTCCACCACGAAGATGAACCAAAACTTTTCAGAAAATTAGAATTACCCAATGAATCAACACCAGCAATAAAACACTCAAGGTAGCCATCACCTATAACAGTATTACTCCCTGCTGTAAGTGTATCTTGAGCATAGCCTCCAACAAAATAAATGTTCTTGTTATCGTCAACTGTCATATCCCATACGCGGGTTGGTGTAAATGCCCCTCCTGCATAATTAAATCCAACAACATTAAACATTCGAATCAGATTGAAATTCGTATCAAGAATAGCTGCAAATGCTGTTAATACATCTCCGGGATTAGGATACAACGTATCGCCATCCATCGCGAAGTAAGGCTGCGTTGCAGTAGCATAGGTGCCACCAGCAATAATCTGATGATCGTTGGTATAATGTAGATAACTAAAGAACCCACGACCATGTTTTAGTCCGGTAGTACCAATACATGTTTGCGCAATAGAAAAATGAAATTGCAGACATAAAAACGCGATCAGTAGGAAGTATTTTCTCATGATACAAATTTGTACCTAGCTTCTTGAAGTAGCAATAATAAACAGTAATAAAGTTACGTTATCATCAACACAAGATTGTTAGTAAAGAGGCCAAATACAAGTATGAAACATAGTAGCTTACTGATAATTTTACCAATCTACATAAAGTAAAAATCTCAACATATGTCTTTATTCCTTCAAGTTATCAATTCAGCAGGCGAAGCTACAAGTGCAACCGAAACAGCTGCGAGTTCAAATGAGGTAAGCATCTCATTATTAGATATGGCAGCCAAAGGTGGACCGATTTTAATTCCCATTGCTATTTTGAGTGTATTAGCAGTTTACATTTTCTTCGAACGATTATTCGTGATACAAAAAGCAAGTAAGCTAGATGCTAATTTCATGAATCAAATTAAACAATATGTGAACGCTGGAAATATTGATGCTGCAAGAAACTTATGTCGCTCAACCAATAACCCTTCGGCCCGCATGATTGAAAAAGGTTTGATGCGATTAGGAAAACCAGTTCGTGAAATCGAAGCTGCAATTGAAAATACAGGAAAACTAGAAGTTTATAAATTAGAGAAGAACTTAGGATTCTTAGGAACGATTGCTGGAATTGCACCGATGTTTGGATTCTTAGGAACAATCTTCGGGGTTATTAAAATTTTCTATCAGATTTCATTACAAAACAGTTTAGAAATCGATACTATCTCTGGTGGTTTATATGTGAAGATGATATCATCAGGTACAGGATTATTAGTAGGTATGATTGCCTATGCTGCTTATCATTACCTGGTACAATTAATTGATCGTGTAATTAACAAGATGGAAATTAATGCGGTTGACTTTATCGATTTACTAGAAGAACCTGCAAACTCATGAAATTAAGACGCCGACAAAGAGCAGCATCTGAAGTATATAGTCATTCGTTGAATGATATTATGTTCTTCTTGTTGCTATTCTTCTTAATTGCTTCTACGATGGCTACACCTTCTGTATTGAAGCTTTTACTTCCGAATTCTAAAACAGGAATTCAGAGTGTGAAGCATCCGGTTGTTATCAGTGTTTCTGCCGACTTACAATTTGGTATCAATGACCAGGTAGTACCTAAAGAACAAGTGGAAGCTGCTGTTATTGCTGCAGTAAAAGGAGTAACAGACCCAACAGCATTATTAAAAGTTGATAAGGCTGTGCCTTGGGAAGATGTAGTTTTTCTATTGGATATTGGAAATAAAAATAAAATCAAAATGGTAGCAGCAACCAATGTTACCAAGATTAATCAGTAATGACGATCAATCAAAAGAAATCAGTTGCGCTAACATTAGCATTGCATGGCATTATCGCCTTGCTTTTATGGCTATTTAGTTTAACTACTCCTAATCCTCCATTTGCAGAGGGATTAGCAGGCGGTGGCGGCGGTGGAAGCTTTGTAGAGTTCGGAACATTGGATATTTCTGATGTTGCTCCTGCGCCTGCTCCAGAGCCTACGCCTGAAGAAGAAATCATGACAAATGATGATGAGCAAACAGTAAGTATTGACCAACCAGAGAAGCCAAAGGATAAACCTGAGAAGAAAGAAAAAGTAAAAGAGCAACCAAAAGTAAAAGTTGATTTAGTTGAAGTTCCTAAAGTTAATCAGAATGCCCTTTTCAAAGGTGGAAAAAGAAATAATGGTGGTGCCCAACAAGGTACAGGCGAAGGTGGTGGCTTAGGTGATGGTAAAGGAACAGGCAATGGACCCGGAACAGGCAGTGGAGATGGTGGTGGAAATGGTGGTGGTTCTGGTAAAGGCGATGGATTTGGTTATGACCTAACGGGAAGGAATATACGTAGTACTGCAAAAGTGATCGATAATTCACAAGAAACAGGTATCGTAGTGATTACTATCACGGTTGACAAAACTGGAAATGTTATTTCAGCTAATGGTCCTGCCAGAGGCTCTACTACTACCAGTGCTAACCTTGTAAAGAAATCGAAAGAGGCCGCTGAAAAAGTAAAGTTTTCTCCTAGCGACGTAGAAGTTCAGAAAGGAACGATGACGTTTAGGTATTTCTTAAAATAGCTTAAAGCAATTTCTTAATTGTCTTTTTTGTTAGGCTTTAATCAGCAGCTATTTATTATTTATTGTTTTCGCAAAAAGTAAATAATCACAATCGACTATAATAAAGAATATTCGATTAAAATTCATAAACGATTATTTAAACGTTTGTACTTGTAATTCGAAAAAGTCCCCCGGGGGTAAAAATAATTCCGATTTTTTGTTCTACCTAATTATAAGTATTTACAAACGCTTAGTTTCGAATAGCTGCTGATTCCCCTATTTCATTACGAAGCAAAAGTCATTTTCCCACTCCTATTTCCTAAATTTGTTTTCTGAATTATTAATCGCTAAATGAACTACCAGCAAACACTCTCCTATCTATTCGAAGCACTTCCAATGTTTCATCGAATCGGACCAGCTGCCTATAAAGCAAACCTGGACAATACGTATGCTTTGATGGAGTTGTTAAACAATCCTCATCAAAATATAAAGTGCATTCATATTGCTGGGACTAACGGAAAGGGTTCTACGTCGAATATCCTTGCAAGTATATTACAGGAGGCAGGCTACAAAACAGGACTCTATACTTCACCGCATTTAAAAGATTTCAGAGAGCGTATCCGTGTGAATGGCGAAATGGCGAATGAAGAATGGATTGCTGATTTTGTCACGCATTATAAAAAGGATTTCGACAAAATACAACCTTCTTTCTTTGAAATGACAACTGCTATGGCCTTTGCATATTTCGATTATATGAAAACCGATATCAATATTATTGAAACAGGCTTAGGAGGAAGATTAGATTCGACAAATGTGATTAATCCCATTGTGAGCATCATCACGAATATCGGGTATGATCACATGAACTTGCTAGGAGATACTCTTCCGAAGATAGCAGGAGAAAAAGCAGGTATAATTAAACATAACACACCAGTTATTATTAGTGAGTCGCAATCTGATATTGCAACTATTTTCGAGAATAAATCGACTGATTTAAATGCACCTATTTTATTTGCTGATAAACAATGGGAAATTAATCAAGAAATAAAATCAGTCTTTGATGAAGCCATGCAAGTAAATGCAATAAATCATCAAACAAAAATCGCAATTACTTTTAGTTGTCAGCTAACAGGTCCTTATCAGACTAAAAATATTGCTAGTGTATTAGCTTGTATCGATGAATTAAACAAACATAATTTCGCAATATCAGAGGAGAATATCCAGTCTGGAATGCAAAACATCAAACAGAATACAGGATTTAAAGGTCGTTGGTATAAGCTACAGGAAAGTCCGCTTGTGATGTGTGACACCGCACATAACAAAGACGGACTACAACAGATAATGCCAATCATAAGCAACTATTCGCAAGGCAAGGTTCGAATTGTAATAGGAATGGTGGATGATAAAGATATTGCAAGTGTGCTTCCTTTATTCCCTAATAATGCGCAGTACTATTTTTGTAAAGCTGATATTCCTCGTGGATTAGGCGCACAAATCCTGAAAGAGAAAGCAAGTGAATTTAATCTGCAAGGAAACATTTACAACAGTGTTAAAGATGCTTTAGAAAATGCAATTGAAGATGCTTCCACTAATGACTTGATTTTTGTTGGAGGAAGTACGTTTACAGTCGCTGAAATTATCGACTAACGGTTACGATTTTACGAAAAGTTAAGTTTATACGTAGCGATTTGATTTTTGCAGATGCTGGTAATGCATGCTTCCAATTATTTTGAATTTCTCCTTGCATCAATAATAAACTTCCATGATTCAATATCAATTCTACTACTGGAACATGATTTTCTTTGTATCGATTATGTCGAAATAAAAATCGACGTACAGCACCGAAACTCACTGATGCGATTGTGCCATTCTTCTCCAACATGGGTTCATCATCGCTATGATAAGCCATGCTTTCACTTCCATTGTGATACAAATTCAATAAGCAAGAATTAAACGAAGTATTGGCTTTTTCCTCCACCAACTTTTTAATCTCGAAAAGTGAATTTGTCCAAGGCAAAGGATTCCGTTGAATATTAGAATACACATACGAACAACCCTCATCACCATACCAAGCCGTCATTCGTTTAGTAATAATCTTTTTACCGAACATCATCACTTCATCGTGTTGCCAAGGTATTTCATTCAGCAATTGTTTAAAATAAAAATCACTTTGAGTTTTTGAAAAACAATTGGGAGTATAAAAAAGCTGACCATCCAACGGAAGTAAATTTGAATCTGCGCTCTGAAACAAATCCATCTTACTATTCTTTAAACCACTCCGAATACATCGTGTAATTATTGGCAATGCCTTCAATCAGCACACGTACTTGTTCGGGGTCTATCGACTTCACTTTCTTAGCAGGAACACCCGCATAAATACAACCTGATTCAATATGTGTATTTTCTAGTACTACAGCTCCAGCCGCAATAATCGAATTCGACTCTACTACACAATGATCCATTACAATAGCACCCATTCCTACCAAGACGTTATCATGAATCGTACATCCATGCACTAATGCATTATGTCCGATAGAAACGTTATTACCGATGATTGTTTCAGCCTTCTGATACGTACAATGAATCACTGCACCATCCTGAATATTCACTTTGTTACCAATGGTAATGTGATTCACATCTCCACGAACAACCGCATTAAACCAAACGCTACATTGTTTCCCCATCTTCACTTGACCAACCACAGTAGCATTTTCTGCGAGGTAACAATTTTCTCCAAATTCAGGCATGACTCCATGCACAGGTTTAATAAGTGCCATATTTAAAATTTTTATCAAATGTAAAAAATAAAAAAGCGCTGCACGAAAATCGTACAGCGCCTCTTATCAATTTTAGAATTATAATTTTTGAATTGCACCTGTTGCTACTTCTTGTCCTGCGATTAAGCGGAAATGATATAAGCCAATTGCATATCCTGTTAAATCAAGTGTAATTTGATTTTCACCTAGATTTACATTCTTAATATTTTCTGTTTTAATCACACGACCAGCAATATCAATCACTTCCATTTTAACTGTATTCATTTTTCTTAAATAGAAAGGAATAACAGTAGCGTTAGTAGCAGGATTTGGATACGCATTTACCGTTACGATAGAAGCATTATTTTCGTTAACAGCAGTTGCTAAGTCATATTTAATTTGAGCTGCAGTAGCGCTAGCTTGAATATCACCTAATTCACTTCCGCAAATTAATGCGAATGCCACAGTAACTGAATCGCCTGTTGCAATAGTG
Organism: Bacteroidota bacterium; assembly: GCA_046052065.1. Lineage (GTDB taxonomy): Bacteria > Bacteroidota > Bacteroidia > AKYH767-A > OLB10 > CAINEC01. The sequence continues at coordinate 14,789 of JBJOND010000007.1, forward strand.
AACGGACCAGTAGAAACAACATCAATAACGTCGTTACCTGTTCCCGCACCACCAGCAGTTGCACGTGAAGTAGAAAGTGTTGTAAACTTCTCTGCATCATCATATCCATCTGATAAATCAGCACCACCACTACCACCAGTTATGTTATCTACTGCATAGTGATTGAAACCTGCATTGTTCGTTAACAATTTAATACCTGCATAAAATCCACCTGCATCTGTACAATAAGCATAGCCCATTTTCAAAGCAGCATCTTCATCTATCTTATTATTTGCATACGTTTGAATATCCCAGTCCGAAAAAATTCCTGCCCATAAGTTCGATAAGGCAGCACCGTTATTCTTGATCGTGTATTCGAAAATATGGTATTTAGAATCAGGAGCATTATTCCATGAAAACGTACGATAACTCATTGATAAATTATGAGGATTCGCAGCAACTGCATCATTAAACTTGCCATATGTATCGAAATCAGACCATACAGACGGATCATTACGTTGAATCGTTTGCGTTGCAGCAAAGTCTTCATCAGTTGCACCACCAGTTGCACCACGAACATTATCAGAAACACCATTTGCAGTTCCTACCATAAAACCTGTCTCGTAAGAAACAGTTCCACCATTCATATAATCGAAACCTAAACCTTCTGTCTGACCAGTTCCGTTATAACAAATTCTTCCTTTACTAGAGTTTGTTGTAAAAATGTCATTCATGGTGATATTCATATAATCAACATTAACAGTTTTTGTGAAAGTTTGTGATGATGTATATGCACCATCTACAAAAGTTAATGTAAATGTGATAAGCGTATTTTGAGGAGCATTTGGATTAACCTTTACAGTAAAAGGATCCGTGTTGTTATTCACTGTAGCTAATGTTCCTAAAACACCAACGGTTGTACTGTTATCAAGAATAGTAACAAATGTTGATGTAGTAGAAAGAGTAACTGTTAAAGCTGATGTTGGCGATAAGTAATTGGTGAAATCACCTGTGATGCGTAATGTATCATTCACGATGAAAACATTATCGTTATTGTCAACTGTTACTAAATTATTTGCTCTTACAGAAGGACCAGTAATTGTTAATCCTTTAAAAAGATTAATACGACCAGTACCTAATTTACCTTGGAAACCGCTATTGGCAGCAACACCATAAATATTATCGCAAGTGATACGTAATTGCTCACCTACTTGCAATCCTGTGAAAGAAGGATTTTGCGATTTGATAATCGCAGCACATCCAGCAGCAATTGGAGAAGCCATAGATGTGCCGCTCATGCTCATGTATGAATTATCATAAACTGCTGTAAAGATATTACTTCCTGGAGCACATACATCGATATAGGTTCCGTAGTTAGAGAAACTCGATTTTGAATCGTTCGCGTTTGTAGAAGCAACACATAGTGCATTCGGATAAGCAGCAGGGAAAAATTCTAAACTTGAGTTATTGTTACCTGCAGCAACAACTACTAAACAATTCTGATTATTCGTTGCATAATCGATAATGTTTTGTCCGAATGAACCACCACCCGGGCCACCCCAAGAGCAGTTGATAATCTGACAACCATTATCAGCAGCATAGGTAATTCCTTCATAAGCTTGCGTCAATGATCCGCTTGCATTCGCTATTTTAATTGGCATAAACTTACACTTGAAACCTGGACCAGCAACACCTACTCCGTTATCAGTTACAGCATCCGCACAACCAGCAACATGGCTACCATGATCGCATGTACCACAAGTACCAACTTGCGTATCATTATCATTCTCGCCTAAATCCCATCCAGTAAAATTATCTACATATCCGTCATTATCATCATCAATACCATTGATAGGATCGTTGTAATTATGCTTCATATTACCAGCTAAATCGGGATGATCTGTATCTGTACCTGTATCTGTAATTCCGATCACAACATTCGTATCTCCTTGCTGAATGCCCCATGCATCAAACAACTTCACTTTAGCTAAAAACCATTGTGAGTTTTGTTGAGGATCGTTAGGCGTGTAAGCAACAACCTTTGGTAAAAACTTTGGTTCTGCATATTCGAATACACCTGTTGCTAATAATGAATTAATTGTTTTTACTAAATCGGCGTTCGACTTATAATGAAATTCATAAATCAAACTTAAATCGATTAATGGCATTCCGTATTCATTTGTAGCACGAGATGGCTTTAAATGACGAGGGAATATTTTCGCAAGTGACTCCTGATTAGCAGCACTTAAAATTCGTTGCACTGAAGCAATGTTAATTTGCTCATTGGTGCAAGCAGTTCTGTACTGATCTTTCACTTTTAAAATAATAGTTTGAGCGATGTAATCATCCGCCGTTACATTAACAGGCATGCGATAACTTCCACCATTCGTAGGCACTCCTGCCATTAACGTAGTTAGCGATAATAATATACCAGCCGCTAATAATTGTAAAGATTTTATCATAAGTTTTGGTTCGTGAGCCACGAAGTTAAAAAAAACAGGCAATTTAACAACCCTCCAAGTGTAAGCGAATTATCATAATTAATATTGCCAATTTTCTTCGCTTTTTACAATGTTTAAAATTGATAAGCCGCCTGCATTTTAACCTCATATTCAGGACAAAAATTATCATTATCAACTAGTTGTGAATAACTGAGCATTCTACTTCCTCTAACCCATAGATGCATATTTCTGGCAGGTTTATAATGAACCATTACATAAACGACTTCCCCACTTCCATAAAAAGCCCCCAAATTGTAAGACCCTGGTAAGTCGCTCTGATAGGCATACATTCTTGTCGAATACGATTCTGTGCGATAAACGCTAGCTCTCATCGAAAATGAATATGGCTTTAACATAGGCTTATATTGAACATCTAAATAAGCTAACATTCCCGATTCATTTGTTTGCTGTTTTAAAAATGTCAAATCGTATCTACTGGTAATTTGAATACGATTGATTTCAGTTCTAAATTGAAATCGCAGTGACCGTGTTGTTGATTCATTAATATCTGAAGTACGAATATCATTACTTAATACTTCTTCTTGATTTCTTGTTTGATGATATCGCAAACTTATACTTGATGTTTTTGTAGGTGTATAAATAAATTGAATAGAATAATCTTGTCCGTATGAAGGCATGCTTATCTGATATTTTAACCATGGGAATTTATAAAAATCGTAATAACCACTTAGCTGAATTTTTTTATTGTATGAATAGCTTCCTCCAATATAAAATCCATTTTCATTAGCGACTTTACTATTCTCGCCAAATGCGTTAGTATGAAATGAAAAATAATTTTTAGAATAGTATCGATGTAATAAGCTCATAGAAAAATTCTTTTCAATACTTGCAATGATACCATTTACAATTGCAGGTGATAAATTCTGATCTATTGAAGCTTCACCAAAATAATTAAAATTGCTTCTTGTACCAGAATAAGAGATTGACTGATTAAAACTATTCTTTCCTCTGAAAGCATAGTAGTTGTAATAATCGTTATTGGGTTTTATTGCAATACTGTTTGAAGTAAAAACTGAATTCAAACCGATTGTTGTATTTCTAAACAACATTGAATAAGACGAACCAACAACCGTCTGCTGAATACTATTTTTATGCTCGAGTTCTAAATCAGTTCGATGATATCCATCTGTTTTAATGGACTGAATATAATTACCATTTAAACTATCAGAATAAATAGTTGCGTCTTGATTTTTGTAAGAAACCCAATGGACAATTTTTACTTTTTTGATCTTATAATCGATGGCCATACCTCTGAAAAATCCAAACTCCGACATTCCGTTGTAATCTTTTATTCCTATTTCTTGTTTTCGGATGGTGGCGATATCTGATGTTTTTCCTAGCGACATTCCCTGCCATATTGCCAAACCTTGTCCTAATTGAATTTGATAATCGCCTATGGTAATTTTATTTATTCTTCGGATATTCTTCACTGTTAGATGAGTTGAAAAGAAATCGAATCCCTTTACTTTTTTCGTAAACTGAAATGCTTCGCCTGCATCTTTTTCTGCGTTTAAAACAAAGTCTATCCTATCGCTCAAATTTATTTTTAATCCTATTGCTTCGCGATATTTATTTCCTTTATAAATCCATTCTTCCTCTACATTGCCTTTCGAAAAAGGAGCAGCGATACGAGCGACTACTTTTCCATTTATCTTTTTTAAATCTACCAACTCATTCAACGACGTTGGTATTTCAAATGAAAGAATGTCCTTTAATTTTTCCAAACGACCAAGACTAATCATATCCAATACCTGCATCTCCTCCACCGAAAAAAAATAACCGTACTTGCTTCGGTAACTAATAATAGAATCAATCTCCATTCCTACAAACAATCCTGATTGAAGCAATTGTTCTTTATTCGCGAAATTAATTTTCAGATGTTCGGCACTATCTACAAATAATTGATCTTGAAAATTAGCATTCACCAATTCATCGTCGCTAATAGTTATTCCGAAATCAGAACCATTATTCTGCGCATGGACTTCACAACTAATGATTAGTCCAACAAAAATGAAAGCCTTCCTCATTTTACAATGTTGTTGTTATTCCAATAAAAGGCGATAATCCTAAAGGCAAATGATACTTTGAACCAACGATATACTCTATCCGTTTTTTTGAATAGGCTACTTGAAAAACAGTAGCAGCCGACAAACAATCGAAACGCATTTGCAGTTTAAAATCATCCGAAGGAAAATAAGAAATGCCAATATAGCAATCAGCATTTGCCTGCGATAAAGTAGCATCTACATTAAACATAATCGACTTACTATAATCGTAACGCATTGCAATAACCATGTTATCAATTCGTTTAGCTGTTTTCAATGTGGCAATCGATAATCGACTGTAAACGTTTAGCGAATTACTAATCTGAATTAAACATGATGGACCTACTAACAGTGACGACTTAACCAAGTAATCATCACTATACTTTTGCGATTGATAGTTCATCGTTAATCCAGCTGTAATTGTAGTATTGTATTTCTTAGCATAACCTACGACCAATACATTTTCTGCATACTGATTAAACCTTCGGGTTTCATAATAAAACCTCAATTGCTCATGTGGTCGAATACGCTTCTGAAAATAAATTGCTTGCTTGTTTAATTCACTAATTCCTCCTGGTGAATAGCAAATTAATCCTGCATGCCATAGGCTATCAGGCATTATCGATATTACATTTGTCGACAATGATTGATGCGGCGAGATCTCCAGCTCAGAAAAAATTCCTTTCCATTCCGGCTGCACTTGTGCGAAAGAAATTAATGGGGATATCATCCCGACGGCAATGCCTGCCGTTATCAATAATGTTTTCATAAAAATTAATTCATCCCCCTTTGAAAATGGAAAGGACTTTACTGGTTATAATTCAATTACTTTGCTTTTTTCTTTGGAGCCTTCGATGCTTTAACGGTATTCTCCATTTCAGTCGCTGCCTTCAATACTTTCGCCTTTAATCCGTTTTTAAAGTCGGATACTTTCTTCAACAACTTTTTATCGCCTGCACTTAAAATCTGCGCTGCTAAAATTCCTGCATTCTGCGCAGCGTTCAATGCAACTGTTGCAACAGGAACACCATTTGGCATTTGTAAAATAGACAAGATCGAATCCCACCCATCGATGCTATTACTCGATTTAACCGGAACACCAATTACAGGCAACGGTGTAACAGATGCAACCATTCCTGGTAAGTGAGCAGCACCACCAGCTCCTGCGATAATCACCTTAATCCCTTTTTTATCTGCCTGCTTAGCATAATCAAACATACGCTCTGGAGTACGATGTGCAGAAACAACAGTCATTTCATAGGCAACTCCAAATTGCTCTAAAATAGTAGCGGCTTCTTGCATCACAGGTAAATCACTGTTACTTCCCATGATGATTCCTACTAATGGCTTATTCATATTGTTGATTTTATCGTGTTAAAACTTTTATTTGTTGTTGAACTTTTTTTGCGTTTGAAATTGCTGCATCAAGTGTTTCTGCAAGCACAGTTACATGTCCCATCTTACGCATTGGCTTTGTTTCTTTCTTACCGTATAAATGCACATATACACCGCCGTTAGCCATCGCTTCCTGAATTCCATCATAGTGCGCTTCGCCACTATGCCCTTTTTCTCCTAACAGATTAATCATCACCGAAGGCATGATAATCGAAGTATCTCCCAACGGTAATCCCATAATAGCACGTAAATGCTGTGCATACTGACTTGTAATATTTCCCTCTATCGTTTGATGTCCACTGTTGTGTGGCCTCGGTGCAATTTCATTCACTAACACCTCACCTGATTTTGTCACAAACATCTCTACTGCTAATATTCCAGTCATGCCTGTTTTCTCAATCACATTTCGTGCAATGGCAATCGCTTTTTCTTTTATTTCATCACTAATTCTTGCAGGACTACATAAGAACTCAACAAGGTTCGCATCAGGATTAAACTCCATATCTACCGGCGGATAATGAACAATCTCTCCCGCGTTATTTCGTGCTACGATAACTGCAATCTCACAATCAAAATCGATCACTTGCTCTAAAACACAAGGCGCATCAAAAGCATCCTTCAAATCATCCACACTTTTCACCTTCATTACTCCTTTGCCATCGTAACCGCCTTTTCTCAACTTCAAAATTGCAGGAAATTCACCAGCAAATTCTTTTAAATGCTCTTTATCGTGAATCAATTTAAAATCGGCAGTAGGAATTTGATGTGAGGCAAAAAATTCTTTTTGAATTCCTTTATCCTGCACCATCGCTAATATTTGTGGCTGCGGATAAACCAACACACCTTCACTTTCTAATCGCAGTAATGCATTAATATTTACATGTTCAATTTCAATCGTCAACAGATTAACTTTCTTTCCAAACCGATAAACAGTTTCCTCATCACGAAAGTTGCCACATTCAAAATGCTCTGTTAAATACTTACAAGGGGCATTAGCATCTGGGTCTAAGACTGCCGTTGAAATATTCAGATTAATAGCTTCTTGAATCAGCATGCGGCCTAATTGTCCGCCGCCTAATATTCCTAATTTAAAATCTTTACCTGCGAATTGTAATTGCATAATTGACGGCAAAAATAAATCCTTTCTTTTACAATTAGCCGTTTACAAGCATTTACAATCGTTTAATTTTTGATTCCCCCTACATTTGGCTTCGATAATTCACAAAAATCACGTCCTAATTTATCGGATACCCCTGCTTTTTCCCTGCATTTGCGTACCTTCGTGCCTTCTTATGAAAAACGAAGTACAAGTTCACGATAAAGTATTCGTGCCATTTATCACTGCCGCCGAATTACAAGCAAAAAGTGTTGAGTTAGGTCAGAAAATAAACGAAGACTATCAAGGGAAGCACCCCCTAGTAATTGGTGTGCTTAACGGCTCCGTGATTTTTATGGCCGATTTACTTCGTAATATACAATTGCCTTGTGAAATTGGATTTATCCGCGTAAGCTCTTACGAAGGAACAACTTCTACTGGTGTTGTAAAAAATGTAATCGGACTAAACGAAAGTATCGAAGGCCGTGATGTGATTATTGTGGAAGACATTATAGATACTGGCGACACTGCACTATATCTTATCAACGAATTTAAAAAACAAAACCCAGCTAGCTTAGCATTTGCTACGTTGCTCTTCAAACCAACTTCTCTTCGTCAGCCAGTAAAACCAGAATACGTAGGGTTTGAAATCCCTCCTGCTTTTGTGGTGGGTTACGGACTTGATTATGATGGATTAGGCAGAAATTTAGCAGATATTTATCAATTAAAAAGTTAATAAATCATCATATGTTAAACATTGTATTATTTGGCCCTCCGGGAGCAGGAAAAGGAACACAATCGGCAAAGCTTATCGACCAATATCAGTTGGTACATCTTTCAACGGGAGATATTTTCCGTGCGAATATTAAAGGCGGAACTGAATTAGGAAATAAAGCAAAGCAATTCATGGATCAAGGTCAGTTAGTACCAGATGAAATCACGATTGGCATGCTTGAATCAGAAGCGGACAAACACCCTGATGCAAAAGGATACATTTTTGACGGATTTCCAAGAACGCCCGCTCAGGCTGCAGCATTGGATGCATTTTTAACTTCTAAAGGAACTGCTATCAGCGGTATGATTGCATTAGAAGTAGATGAAGAAGAATTAAGAACGCGTTTAATGATTCGTGGTAAAGATTCTGGTCGCCCAGATGATCAAGACCCTGCTATCATTCAAAAGCGAATTGATGTTTACAAAAACGAAACTGAGCCTGTAAGAGATTTTTACATGGCACAAAATAAATATACAGGTATCAATGGAATTGGTTCTATTGATGAAATTTTCGATAGACTTTGTGGTGCTATTGATGCAATAAAATAAAAAAATTATGTCGGGAAGTAACTTCGTTGATTATGTAAAAATTTGTTGTCGCTCTGGAAAAGGCGGAGCTGGCTCTGTGCATTTTCACCGAGACAAACTAACCGCAAAAGGTGGTCCTGATGGTGGTGATGGTGGTCGCGGTGGACATATCATTGTGAAGGGAAATGCGCAGCTTTGGACATTATTACATTTAAAATATCGTAAGCACGTATTAGGTGAAGATGGTCAGCCGGGAAGCAGCGGTTTAAAAACAGGAGCTGATGGACAAGATATTATTTTAGAAGTGCCTATTGGTACTATCGCAAAAGATGAAGAAACAGGAGAAGTGTTTTTTGAAATCGAGCACGACGGACAAGAAGAGATTATAGTTCCTGGCGGTCGAGGTGGAAAAGGAAATAACCATTTTAAGTCGGCAACCCAGCAAACGCCACGCTTTGCACAACCTGGCGAACCAGGATTAGAAGAGTGGAAAATTTTAGAATTAAAATTACTAGCCGATGTTGGTTTAGTTGGATTTCCAAATGCAGGTAAATCAACATTATTATCGGTGGTATCTGCGGCGAAGCCAGAAATTGCTGATTATCCGTTCACGACCATTGTTCCTAACTTAGGAATGGTTCGCTATCGCGATAACCAATCGTTTGTAATGGCCGATATTCCTGGAATTATAGAAGGAGCATCAGAAGGAAGAGGATTAGGAACGCGTTTCTTACGACATATCGAACGAAATTCCGTTTTGTTATTTATGATTCCTGTTGATACGAAAGACATTCGCGAAGAATACAAGATTCTGATGAATGAATTGCAACAACACAATCCTGAATTAATCGATAAGCGACGCGTAATTGCAATCACGAAATGTGATATGATTGATGATGAATTACAAGCGCAAATAATGAATGAAATTCCAGAAGATAAAATGAACGACGGAATGAAAGTTCCAGTATTATTTATTTCTGCTGCAACTAATAAAGGAATTGTTGAATTGAAAGATGTATTGTGGAGCTTGATGAATGAACGTTCATTCTTAGATCGAGAATAACCCATGAAAGAAAAAGTATTAAATCTTGATAGAGATTTATTATTCACCATTAACGGAAATCATAATGAAATCCTGGATACCGTCTTCACTGCCGTTAGTGATCGCTTTTTTTGGATTCCATTTTACTTGTTGATTCTTTATTCTATTTACAAGACTTATGGTCAACAGACTATTCGTTTGTTATTTCTGATAGCGATCATCATTTTAATCAGCGATCAAGTATCTGTATTTTTTAAAGAAACATGGATGCGCCCAAGGCCGACACATAATGATGTCATTTACCCTCACCTACATCTTGTCAGTACTTATTTAGGAGGGCAATATGGATTTTATAGTTCACATGCTTCTAACTCTGCTGCGGTATTTGTTTTCTCTTGGATATTTCTCACTAAAAAAAATACCTATTTAAAACCCCTATTACTTCTCTATTTTTTTTCTGTTGGATACAGTCGCGTTTATTTAGGATATCACTACCCGTTAGATGTATTAATGGGTTGGCTGATGGGTTATTTGATAAGCGCACTCATCATTAAATTTCTCATCGAAAAAACTAAGTTCATTCAATAATGAAAAAGATACTTATCCTTTCTTCCCTTTTAATTTCATTCTGTGCAGTTACATTCGCACAAAAGTCGAAGCAGCCTAAATTGGTTGTAGGTATTGTTGTAGATCAGATGAGAGCTGATTATATCGAAAAATACAAAAGCAAATACACTCAAAAAGGTTTCTTGCGATTACAGTCGCAGGGCTTTGATTGCAGAAACACGAATTTTAATTACGCTCCTACATTTACAGGTCCAGGGCATGCAAGTATTTATACAGGTACAACACCTATGTTAAATGGCATTGTATCTAACGACTGGTATGTACGTAAATCGAATGATACCATGTATTGCGTTTATGATAAAAATGTAAAAAGTATTGGAGCTGAAAATAGCGCTGGACGAATGTCGCCAAACAACTTACTAACGACTACTATTACCGACGAATTACAATTAACGACTCAAGGCAAATCGAAGGTGATTGGAATCTCTTTAAAAGACCGTGGTGCTATTTTACCTGCGGGACGTGCAGCAGATGCAGCTTATTGGTATGATGGTTACACTGGTAACTGGATATCGAGTTCATGGTACATGACAGAATTACCTGAATGGGTGAAGAATTTCAACAACAAAAAATATCCTGATTTGTATTTATCTAAACCGTGGAATACACTTTTGCCAATTGACCAATACACAGAAAGTGATGTCGATGATTCACCTTATGAGATGAAGTTTAAAGGCGAAGAAAAACCGGTATTCCCTCACAATTTACCAGCTTTCAAAGGGACGAGCTGGGATTTAGTTCGTCGTACGCCGTTTGGCAATACCATGACGAAAGATCTCGCAAAAGAAGCTATAACGGCTGAGCATATGGGTGAAGATGGGATTACCGATTTTTTATGTGTGAGTTTCTCAGCAACTGATTATGTAGGACATCAATTTGGAACCAATGCAATTGAGTTAGAAGATACTTACATTCGTTTAGATAAAGACTTGGAAGATTTATTTGCATTTTTAGATGCGAAATGCGGAAAAGATAATTACCTCGTATTTCTAACTGCTGATCATGCAGCGATTCAAAATCCGCAATCATTGATTGATGTAAAATTGAACGCAGGTTTTATCAATGCAAGAGTCATTAACGATACTGTAATTGACTACCTAAAACAGCAATACGGCTCTGCTAAATATTTTAGCTGTTACGATAACAATCAGGTTTATTTAAACAGAAAGGCCATTGCAGAGGACAAATTAAATCTGGAAGAAGTACAAACTAAAATCGCTCAATACTTATCGAATATTATTGAAGGTATTTACATGTGTGTGTCCGGAGAGAACTTAAAAAACAATGTATCGGTTGATCCATTAATGGTAAGAATCAAAAATGGATATCACCCGGAGCGTTCGGGAGATGTGATTGTAGTATATGCACCAGGCTGGATAGAAAATTTATATGGAGGTAATGGAAAGCAGGGAACCACGCATGGATCACCCTACTCTTACGATACGCATGTGCCTCTGTTATGGATGGGAACAGGGATATCGCAAGGCTCTACAACAAGACCAATCAACATTACCGACATTGCTCCTACCTTATCGTTTTTGTTAAATACTAACTTACCGAATGCTAACAAAGGATTTCCGATTTACGAAATCACCAAGTAAGCGACATTAAAAAATACCCTCTATCTTTGCAAAATGAATTTATCGGTTGTTTTATTCCTTGAGAGCCTTGGAGGTGGAGAAGTAATGGTCATCTTACTTTTCATCCTTATGTTTTTCGGCTCTGAAAAAATCCCAGGCATTGCTCGCGGATTAGGCAAAGGAATTCGTGAAGTAAAAGACGCAATGAATGGCGTGCAGGACGAACTCAAGGGAGGCTTGCGCGAAGCGGAGAAAGAGGTCAACAAGATTAAAGGTGACGTCACCAAAGACCTCCCCGACACGAACGATATCGTTAAATACACCTTAGAAAGCGAACCATTAGCACAGCCGAAGTCGAGTATGGTTTCAGTGCCTGCACAGATTGTAGAGGAAACGGTAGAGATTAAAAGTGAGGGGAAGGATGTGGATAATCTTGAAAAGAATGAGCATCAAAGCTAATTAGTTTGGATAATTAATTTATAATTGAATAAATTAAACTTTAAGCTTTTCATCCCAACGGTTATCTAAAATTGCAACAATTACAATTTTGTTTTTTTTAACTGAATAATATACGGAAAGAACTTTACTTAATACCGCCCTTCGAATTTGCTTTTTAGAGGATTCAGGATATAAAATAGGATAAACGGTTATTATTTTTTCAAAATCATTTAATATTTTATAAAAACTATTCACTTCCCTTTCTGTGAATTCGCTTCGTAAATAGTTGACTATATCCTTGGCATTTATTAGAGATTGCTTCGAATACTCAACAACGAGCTTTGATTTTTCAACCATTTCTCAATTCTTTCCAAAATTGCTCTGAAGAAATCACATCCCCCTTTTCAATGTCATCTATTCCTTCCTCCAGCATCTTTTTTTGACTTTCTGAAAGACCATCCCACCAATCAGATTTTGATTTGGACCTTTTCAAACCATCTAAAAACTCAATCATATTCTCATCTGAAAGCTTGTTAATCCAGGCTATCAAATCAAGCTTAATTTTGTTGAGTTCAGCAGTTGACATTTTTTGTTCTATTTACAACAAATTTAATAAATTATTGAAAGTTTTACAATCATCTATTACTAATTCTGAATTCTAATTTGCGATTTGCTTTTGCCCCTAAAAATATTTTTAAGGAAACTTTTTTTGTGTTAAAAGTTTCCGTAGTTTTGCGTCCGGAAAGGGAAGACCCTTGCCGTAAATACCTTTTTAAACTATTACACACGTGTCGAACGACTGTAGAATATTGGAATGTGCGCAAAAGCTGTTTAGCCGCTTTGGACTAAAAAGCGTGACGATGGATGATATCGCACGAGAGATTGGCATGTCGAAAAAAACGATTTATCAATCGTATAGCGATAAGGATAAACTCGTGCATGCTTATTTCGATAAGGAAAAGCAAGAGCAAATTACTATGATGGAGGATATTTCTAAAAACTCCAAAAACGCCATCGAAGAAATCCTAAATGCCATGCAGTTTATGGGTAAAACTTTTTCACGTATCAACCCTAACCTATTCTACGATATGCATAAGTATCATCATGATTCGTGGAATCAGTTTAAAGCGTTTAAGGAAGATTACCTCATGAAGTATGTTATCCGCAACCTCGATAAAGGCAAATTAGAAGGACTCTATCGCGCTGATATAAATAATAAAACGTTAGCCCGCTTACGACTCGAGCAAGTTGAAATGGCGATGAATCCAAGCATCTTCCCTCCTGAGCATTTTAATCATGTAGATGTGCAAATTCAACTTTTAGATCATTTCTTACATGGCATCGCAACGCTTAAAGGTCATAAGCTAATTAATAAATATCGTCAAATCGATGAAGAATAATCACACAAAACAATATACTATGAAAAAAATCCTGCTACTGCTAGTAGCATATGCAAGCATAACACAAGTGCGGGCACAGGATGCCAACAGTTCATTCTCACTAAAGCAAGCGATTGAGTTTGCAATGAACAACCAGCCCAATGTAAAGAACGCCTTGCTCGATGAAGCCATTGCTAAAAAGAAAGTCGATGAAATTACCGGTATCGGTACTCCGCAAATTAATGCTAGCGCCGACATCAACAAGTTTATCGAAATTCCTACCTCGTTTGTCCCTGCAGAATTTTTTGGAGGTAACGCAGGTGAGTTTTTCGGAGTTCAATTCGGACAACCATATACAGCTAGCGCAGGAGTAACTGCTACGCAATTATTATTCGATGGTTCTTACTTAGTAGGATTACAAGCATCAAAAACGTACATGGAATTAAGTCGTAAGGCTACCGTTCAAACAAAAACAGAAACAGCAGTTAACGTAAGTAAAGCATATTACGGCGCCTTAGTTGCTGATGCGCGTTTGTTAATCATTGATGCCAACATTGAAAGAGTCACAAAGCTTTTTAGTGATACAAAAGCACTTAATGATAACGGACTCGTAGAAAAAATTGATGTCGATCGTTTAGAACTTTCTTTAAACAACTTAAAAGTAGAAAAAGAAAAAGTAGAGCGATTCAAACTATTGAGCTACGCGCTACTTAAATTTCAAATGGGATATAATAATGCTAATGCATTAACCCTAACTGATAAATTAGATGAATCCATTTTAGCTGTTACTGCACTGCCTGATTCAGCAGACTATACTAAACGACCAGAATACGGGTTAATCAATGTTCAGCGTCAGTTGCAAGCATTAGATCTAAAGCGTATCAAAGCTGGATACTTACCGAGCCTTGTTGCGTTTGGCAATGCAAGTACAAATGCATCTCGTAACGATTTTAATATTTTCAACACCGACTATCGTTGGTTTCCTAGTGTAATTGCAGGATTAAAATTAAACGTTCCTATCTGGGATGGACTTCAACGTAAATCGCAAATTGCACAGTCGAAATTAACACTCCAAAAAGTAGATAATTCCATGACATTGATGAAAAACGGATTTGCATTAGATTATGAAAATGCAAAAACATCTTATCAAAACAATCTGGCTTCTCTGAAAATAGTTAAGAAAAATCAAACATTAGCCAATGAAATTTCACGAGTATCAAAAATAAAATATGAAAGTGGTGTTGGGTCAAGCTTAGAGTTAATCGATGCTGAAAGCTCCGTGAAAGAAGCAGATGCTAATTACTTCAATACACTTTACGAAACAATTATTTCAAAAATCGACTTAGACAAATCAACAGGAACAATAACATTTTAATTACAATGAAAAACATCATTTATATTTCCCTAATCACATTAATCGTAGCATGTTCTAGCGACGAATTAACGACAAAAAAAGCTGAATTAGCAGAACTAAAAAAGCAAGAATCAGAAATTAAATCAAAAATTTCAACGCTTGAAAAAGACATCGCTAAATTAAGCGGTAAAAAAGTAACGAATGCGCAATTAGTTGGCATTACAAAAATCAATAAGTCATCATTCTCGCATTACATCGATGTGCAAGCAAAAGTAGAAGGCGATGAAAATGTTACTGTAAACAGTCAAGTGCCAGGTGCGGTAACGAAAATAAATGTAAGCGCTGGATCAACTGTTTCTAAAGGACAAGTGTTAGCTGAAATTGACAATGAAACCTACATGAAAGGTTTAGATGAATTGCAAACAGCAAGAGAATTTGCGAATACTGTTTATTTAAAACAAAAAAATCTTTGGGAGCAGAAAATTGGAACAGAGATTCAATATTTACAAGCAAAGAACACGATTGAATCGTTGGATAAAAAACTAGCTACGCTTAATCAGCAAATTGAAATGACAAAAATAAAATCACCCATTAGTGGAGTTGTTGATGAAGTTTTTTTAAAGATGGGACAAATGGCGGCTCCAGGAATGCCAGGTATCCGCGTAGTGAACATGAATAAATTAAAAATCAAAGCTGATATTGCAGAGTCTTATATTTCAAAAGTAAAAACAGGTGATGAAGTAGAAATCCTATTGCCAGATTTAAATCAAACTATAAAAGCTAAGCTATCTTACGTAGGAAAAGTTATCGATGCATTAAATAGAACATTCAATGTAGAAATAAGTCTGCCCGCTAACTCATCATTACACCCAAATATGGTGGCAGTGATTAAAATCGCTGATTACACAAACACGTCTACATTTGTTTTACCTGCTAATGTGGTGCAAATTACTGACGAGGGGACTTATGTTTTTGTTGCTGAAAATAACATTGCACGCAAACGCAATGTAGTAGTAGGTAAAAACTATAAAGGCACTATTGAAATTACGGAAGGACTGAATGAGAATGATCCAATCATCACAACAGGATTTCAGGATATTGTAGACGGACAATCGATCACAAATAATTAATTACTGGCTTAGAAAAATATGAAAGATATATTCAAAGAATTTAAGCCAAGCAGCTGGGCGATTAATAATAAAACCACGATTTATATTTTAACGGTTATTATTACGCTAGCTGGTATTGCGACTTACAATTCACTACCAAAAGAGAACTTCCCTGACATTACATTACCGCAAGTTTTTGTGAGTGTAATTTATCCAGGAACATCTCCATCAGATATGGAGAATTTAGTTGCTAAACCTATCGAGAAACAAATCAAAGGTGTATCCGGCGTTAAGAAAGTAAAGAGTACTTCCATGCAGGATTTTACGAGTGTTTTAATAGAATTTAATACGGATGTAAATGTTGCGGAAGCAAAGCAGAAGATAAAAGATGCAGTTGATAAAGCACGTGCTGATTTGCCTAAAGACTTACCACAGGAGCCCGCAGTTACAGATATCAACTTCAGTGAAATTCCGATTTTATTCGTGAACATTTCAGGTGATATCGAATTAAACAAATTGAAAAAATTTGCGGATGATATCAAAGACCGTATTGAAGGAATGAAAGAAATTTCACGTGTAGAAATGGTGGGTGCGCTAGATCGTGAGATTCAAATCAATGTGGATATGTACAAAATGCAGGCTGCACAATTATCCATGAATGATATTGCCAATGCAGTGAAGTATGAAAACTTAACAATCTCTGGTGGTACATTAACAACTGATGGAGTTCGTCGTGTGTTATCTGTAAAAGGCGAATTCAAAGATGTTGAACAAATTAAAAATATGGTTGTTGGTGCAACTGGTGGAGCAACTGTATATTTGAAAGATGTAGCAGAAGTAAAAGATGCCTTCAAAGAAAAAGAAAGCTATGCGCGCTTAGATGGTAAGAATGTAATCACATTGAACATTGTAAAACGTTCGGGCTATAACCTTATTGATGCCACTGATAAAATAAAAGATTTAGTGAGCACCATGCAGGAGAATGAGCTGCCGCAAACTTTAAAAATTACGTTAACAGGCGATCAGAGTGATGCAACACGTACAACTTTGCATGATTTGATTAATACAATTATTATCGGATTTATTTTAGTACTCATCATACTTATGTTCTTCATGGGTACAACGAATGCCTTCTTCGTTGCATTGAGTGTTCCGCTTTCTATGTTCGTAGCATTTTTAGTGATGCCTACCTTAGGTTTTACAATGAACATGATTGTATTGTTTGCCTTCTTATTAGCATTAGGAATTGTAGTAGATGATGCGATTGTCGTAATTGAAAACACACATCGTATTTTCGATAATGGTAAAGTGCCAATTAAAAAAGCAGCGAAGATGGCAGCTGGTGAAGTTTTCTTACCAGTATTAAGCGGTACATTAACTACACTCGCACCATTTATTCCGTTGGCCTTTTGGAAAGGTGTTATTGGTGAGTTCATGTTTTATTTACCAATCACACTCATTGTAACGCTTACTGCATCGTTGATAGTTGCTTATATCATGAATCCTGTTTTTGCGGTTAGCTTTATGAAGCCACATAACGATGAGCATGAAAAACCAAAGGTGACGAAGAAGATGCGCATGACGTATATTTTATTAGTCGTGGCAGGACTTATCTTCCATTTAGCAGGCTCGCATGCGATGGGTAATTTCTCTTTCTTAATTATCATCTTGAACTTGTTAAATCATTTTTATTTTCAAAAATGGATTAGTTCATTTCAAAATAATACATGGCCACGATTTAAAGAATGGTATGGTAGAAGATTAATCTGGGCATTAAGCCATATCAAAACGACCATGTTTGCAACTCTTGTGCTATTTATTTTATCATTCGTAGCGTTTAATATTCGTTCTCCTAAAATGGAGTTCTTCCCAAGTGCAGATCCGAATTTTATTTACACGTATATCAAACTCCCTGTAGGAACTGATCAAGCGTATACTGATTCGATTACTAAAATTGTAGAAGGCAGAATTAACAAAGCAATTGGTAAGGATAATAAAATTGTTACCTCTGTAATTGCTAACGTTGCAGTTGGAACAAATGACCCTAGCGAATTTGACCCTTCAGTTCAAACCAACAAATCGAAGATTACAATTGCATTTAAAACGTTTTCTGAAAGGAACGGAGAGTCGTCAGCGTTATACCTCGATAAAATTCGTAATGCTGTAAAAGGAATTCCTGGTGCTGAGATAACTGTCGATCAAGAGAAAGGCGGTCCTCCAGTAGGAAAGCCAATCAACATTGAAATTAGAGGCGATAAGTTTGAAGACATTGTTAAAACAACAACTAAACTTCAGAATTATTTGGACTCTCTAAACATCGATGGTGTTGAGCAATTGAAGAGTGATTTTGAAGCAAGCAAGCCAGAAATCGTATTTAACATTGATCGCGAAAGAGCTAATCGCGAAGGAATAAGCACAGGTCAAATTGGAATGGAAATTCGTAATGCTGTTTTCGGAAATGAAGTTTCTAAATTCAGAGATGATAACGATGAGTATCCGATTCAGCTTCGTTATAATTACGACCAGCGTATTGATGTTGATGCACTGAATAACTTGAAGATAACTTACCGCGATATGAATAAAGGCGGATTGGTTCGTCAGGTGCCATTATCTTCTTTCTGTAACATCTCCTACTCTACTACTTATGGAGGTATCAAACGTATTAATCAGAAGCGTGTGATTACACTAGGGTCAAACGTATTGCGTGATTACAATGAACAAGCAGTAATTAAAAATGTAGAAGATGAAATAAAGAATTTCGAAAAGCCTGATAGTGTTGAAGTCTTAATGACTGGTCAGCAAGAAGAGCAAATGGAGACCATGGTTTTCTTAATGACTGCGTTGATGGCCTCCTTCGGATTAATATTCTTGATTCTTGTTACTCAATTTAATTCATTGAGTAAATCGTTGATCATAATCGTTGAAGTTTTATTCAGTTTGATTGGTGTATTCTTCGGTTATGCCATCACAGGAATGACCATTAGTACTATTATGATGGGAATTGGAATTGTTGCGTTAGCGGGTATTGTAGTTCGTAATGGAATCTTGTTAGTAGAATTTACAGAGCTATTGCGCGAGCAAGGTGTTCCAACCTACGAAGCAATTATCGAAGCAGGTAAAACACGTATGACACCTGTATTACTAACGGCAAGTGCGACTATCTCTGGATTAATTCCACTGGCTGTTGGATTAAACATTGACTTTGCAACATTACTTGCATCGGGTAATCCGCATATTTTCTTTGGTGGTGATAGCGTTGCTTTCTGGGGACCATTATCATGGACAATGATCTTCGGATTAAGTTTCGCAACAGTACTTACATTGATACTTGTTCCAGTAATGTACTTAATGATGGAAAAGTTAAAAGCAAGAATAAAAAGAGTGACGGGGTAATTGGATTATTTTGAAACTGAAAGGGAGCAAATTTATTTTTGCTCCCTTTTTTTATTCTCTATTTTTCAATAACCATTTTAAATACTTCTTTAAAATTATCAGCTCTCATCACAGATACTAAATAAATTCCATCGTGATATCCACCAAGTTCTAAATCAACTTTGTCGTTGAAAGTTTCATTGGTAAATACTACTCTGCCTAAAAGGTCATGTATGATTATGGTGCAATGTTCTTCATTGTTTGGAAGATATAAAACAGCCACACCATTGCTTGGATTAGGAACAATATAAGCACTGTTACCTGATTCATTTTCTCTGCATGTAACTGAAATTGACTGATATTTTATTGCCTGACTTCCGCATTGATTATAAGCAGTAACACGAATATTTCCTGAAACTGTTCCCCAATTAATTGTTGCAGTTGCCGAACCCTGTCCTGAAACAATACTACAACCAGCAGGAACTCCCCATGCATAACTTACTCCAGGCTCTGCAGCAACACTATAAACTAAATTAGCCTGGTTCGCGCACACTGTTCTTGGACCATTAATTTTTACCGGTTTTAGTGGAAGAGTTGTAAGTCCTGATATACATTTTGGTAAACTACTTCCACACGTGTTATTTGCTGTAACGCATACGGTAGCTGATGCAATATTTGTTGCTGGCCATGTTAACTGTGAAATTTGTGTTCCTTGACCTGATGATATATTGGGCGGATTAGTAGATGTCCATGTATAGGTTGTTGCTCCTGCCACTGATGAAACACTGTAAGTTGAAGTGCTACCACAAAGATTAGTAACAGGTCCCGTAATTGTTCCAGGTGTTGATGGGATACTACTGATTGCAATTGAAACAGAATTTGAAGAAACACAAGCATTATTAGCACTAACACTTAAAGTTCCTGAAGTAAAATTAGCATCAAACTGAACTTTTACACTTCTTGTGCCTTGTCCACTTACGATTACGGAATTTACAGGGGCTATCCATGTATAATTTGTTGCATTAGTTACAGACACAACAGAATAGAATTTAAATGAACCAGGACATACACCTGTTTTAGCACCTGTGATTACCCCAACAGTTCCAATTGTACTATTGCTTTGCAACGAAACATTGATTGAAACAGGACTAGACGACTGACAAGAATTGCTTGCAATCACACTAACAGCTCCATTAATAAAAGAACTTGTAAATCTAATAACAACTGTGTTTGTTCCTTGTCCAGAAATCACACTCGCATTAGCAGGGACTGTCCATGCATAATAAGCCGCATTACTTACTAACGGCAATGTATAGGTGTAATCACTTGCAGTACATATTGCATTATTACCACTTATCAAACCTACAGAACCTAATGCTCCATTATTTGAATTAATTACATATGAACTTGTATTTGAAAATCCATTACAGCCTGTAACAGTCAATGTATAATTGCCTGCTGCAAGGCTTGGTCGATCTTGACTGGTTGAACCATCACTCCACTGATAAGAATAAGGCTCAATTCCATTAGAAACAGTAACGTAAATACCACCATTCGCAACACCTGCACATGATGCATTTTGCAATGAATCTAAAACAATAACCGGATTATTAGTTGGCATTGTGACAGTAAACGTTTTATTTGAAGACAACCCATTACAACCTGTTACGGTTACAGTATAATTACCTGCCACTAAAGATTGTCGATCCTCTATTGTAGCTCCATCACTCCATTGGTATAAATAAGGATTTAATCCTCCATTAACGGTAATAAATATCTTTCCGTTAGCTTGCAATCCTGCACATGTTGTATTAATAACTGAATCGGTTACGATTAATGGATTATTTACGGAATAACCAACAGTAAATGTTTTGGAAGAAGTTACTCCATTACATCCAGTAACAGTTACTGTGTAATTTCCCAAAGTCAGATTAGTTCTATCCTCGAGGGTAACACCGTCATTCCATAAATATGAATATGGCGCGACACCATTGCTTACACTTATATAAATTTTACCACTTGATGAACCATTTATACAGTTTAAATTAATTAACGAATCAGTTGTAATTATTGGAACATTAGAAACGAGATTAAGGGTAAATGTTCTTATTGCTGTTGCCCCATTACAGCCAGTTACAGTAACAGTATAAACTCCAGGTGTTAAATTTGATCTATCCTCCGTTATTGAGCCATCATTCCACAAATAAGAATAAGGAGCAATACCACTTGAAACACTAATTGCAATTTGGCCAGTTGCTGCACCTATACAATTAACATTTTGGATTGTATCAGTTGTTATTACAGGTGCCCCAGAAAGTAATCCAATTACAAATGATTTTGTAGCTAAACTTCCATCTGCACCAGTTACTGTAACAGTATATGATCCCACTGCTAAGTTTGTTCTGTCTTCAGTAATTGCACCATCATTCCATAAATAAGTATAAGGCGAAACACTGCCAGTTACAGAAATATAAATTCTACCATTAGTACCACCTATACAACTTACATCTTGCGCAGAGTCGGTTGTAATTATAGGCGTTATAAAACTTGTTCCTAACGGTGAGGTATTAACGCTAATTGTCCAAGGGACTAAATCGCCAAAGGGCCCGCTTGGAGTTGAATTAGGACAAGATAATGTAGGTACTGTTGGCCAATCCCAGTTTGTAACACGAACACTATCCGAATTTGCTGCAGTAATTGCTCCGTAAGATTGGGTATAATTTAGAGTCGTTTGCTGTTGATTATATGGAGTAGCTGCAGGTTGTCCACTACCACACGAAGGTGCACCTGTTGCTGTTGATGTACCCGTAGATACTCCCGTTTGTGTTCCTGCTACAGAAAATGTTGTAGTTGATGGCACAGCTGTGATGATAGCATTAATTACGTTATATCCTGCAGGTGTCATTGCGCCAGCAATACTTACCGCCTGACCTACCGCAAAACTGTGTACAGCAGAAGTTGTATAAGTAATAGTAGTTCCATTCCCTAATGCACTATTTACAGTAGAAACATTGGTAGTGGCTACAGAAGAAATTCTTAGCCAAGTTAGATCAGTAACTCTCCAAGGCTGTGCGAAACCCGGTCTTAACGCACTCATTGTTGTTGGACGCTCTGTCACTTGAGGTGCAGTAGCATTCGTTGACATACGCATGGCAATATCAGCAACCGGGTAATTAGCAGTAGGGTTTTGAGGACCTGTTTTACCAATCAACCAATAACGATCAACAACATTTACAGCATTGGATGCTGTTGAATTAAATATATTGGTTTGTGAAACAGTTGGTGGATCAGGCAATGTATTAGAAGCCCAATATTTTGTTGCTGCCTTAAACACACCCATGTTACCTTGCTTATGATTAAACGTAAGTGGTATATAAGTTATTGAAGGAACTGCACTAGTAGTATCTAGTCTACTACCAAATGGAATTGTTCTTGTTGATGTTGGTGCTACATAATTTCCAATTGTCCAATTAACAATAGAATTGGGATTTTCACTAATTAATAAACCAGTACCAGCAGTTGGAGGAATAGTCCCTAGATTAATTCTTGAAAAAGCAGCAGGATTGGACCATGTCATAAATAATGGTTTACCATTCATAATCATTTGACCAGTTCCCAAATAAAAAGTATCCTGAATGGAAACTGAATCGTTATTTAATACTATCGGGCGATTAGCTGCTGATTTTGCCATGCTAAACGTGTAAAATGAAATTGCTCGACTTCCGCTTATAAATTGTGTTCTCGAACTATCCATCACAAATAAACTTTTTCCGGCGTTGAAATTTCCGTTATTTATAAAATCACCTTGTACTACTAACTTTGGTTTTCCATAAGGGCGATCCCAGATAAATGTTGCATTCGGACGAAGCGTCATTAACGCACTCACTGTATTTGCTACATTAGCAATTGGAGAACCGTTAGCAGTAATGTCAGTTGCAACTTGACTAACAAAAGAACCTGCTGCTGGAACTGTTAGCCCCGAAGTTAGTAAGCGCCCCAATACCAACGTTGAGTTACGACCTGTAGATTGGGTAATATCAATGTAATCGTTATTCGCTGATCCTGTTGAAGCTGGATTTGTAAAGGTATATTGGATGACAATATTATTCACCCCATCCCATATAATTGGTGATGCTAACGTGAACGTATTTACACCAAATACGATTGGCTGACTTGCACTCGTATAAACAGTTGTTACACCAGCAATAGGAACAGTTGAAGTAAATGCATTAGTAAAGCTATATGCAAAACCTATCGCAAAATTATTGTAGAAACGTGTAGGTACTGTTACATCATTGTTTTTAACATTTAATTGAATTGCTGTAATCTTATCGCCCGCTTGCATTCCCAGCTGTGATAAGTCACTTGCTAAATAAATTGTTTGCGTTTGTCCTGCTTTATAAGTTTTACCACATAGTGGCGTAATCAAGAAATTGAGTAACGTTCCTTTTGAATTCGGAAAGACTGCATTATTCGTTGGAGTAGAAGCACCAACAACATTCATGTATCCGTTGTTATTTAAGTTACCAGCAATTTTCAATGCGGTTGAGCCTGGATTCGCAGCATCAACAAACAAGGAATCCTGATTAGAAATAGTTAACGACTTACAATTTGCTTGAATTCCTGACTTAATAACAGGATTGAAATATTGTCTCGTTCCAGGATCAACTATTGCCTTACTGATTACTACTGAATCAGAAATTGTTGGAACTGATGGACACCAATTTGCTGGATTATTCCAATCGTTTGTATTACCTAACCATAACTTATAAGAAGGATTACAATTTGGAATAATCGTAACGATAAAATCTTCCGATTCCCCATATGTACCGGGATTACATGGATGCATAGATATTGCAGAAGCCGCAAACCATTCTCGCACACGCAAACGTGTTGAACCTTGGAACGGAGCTGGCGTTGCTCCTGTTGCCGGAACGGTAAATGTCCAGGTAGCTGTTCCTAGTGCCGTTAATGAGGCATAGCCTAGTCGCTCACCAGTATATGCACTTGATCCTGGAGAACCTGCCCATGTCATTGTTCCATTATCAAAAACACCATCACGATTAAAATCTATCCATGCTGAAATATTATTACTACTAAAATATGTTCCTACCTGCACGGTAATGCTATACGTCACACCTTGTTGAAGGGTAACAGTATTTCCCTGTACGTTCGGACTTCGGAATTCATAATCGGGTGGATGCTTTACAAATCGACAACTTGGAAAACATGGCAAGGTGTTTAATTGTAAATTAACATCATTTGTTGAAGCATTGATGGCGGTTCCACCATATCCAAGAAGATTTACTTGATGTATATAATCATTGTTGGTATAATTTGATTGCGACGTACCATAGGAATAGACAGGTACACAATAAGAGACATCACTTATCTGAGCAGCGCCAGCTAGTGCAAATACATAAGTAGTTGCAAAGATACATGTTGCAGAACCAACGGGAGAGGGACAAGTAGTTGGACCACCAACTACAGCGCCTCTAAAATCACCGTCCACAAAATTACCGCCACCAGCACCGGCTTTCAAATCATACACTAACCAGAAATAAGTGGTATCATACTCTAAATAGAAACAGTTCCCGGTTGTATTTATAAAATCCAAGTTGGTAGCTATTGCACCACCCGTTAAAGTAGCACCATAAGTCGCTTTCGGATAGGAAGCTCCAACTATACCTGTTGTTGCTGGGAATGGTGATACATAGCCTGTGCTGAAACGGTCACTTCCTCCGGTATAATATACTTTCGCATTTAATATATCGGTAGAGATATTGCTACATCCATTCGTATTGAATAATAGCGAATCTAATTTTACTGGATTATTTGTTCCAGCTACTGTAAGTGCTCCACAACCCGAATTACCACCAACTACACAACGAACACCCAATATCATTTGGTCTGTAGTGCTTGATGAAATTGTTGCTAGATTTTGTTGAACCAAATTGAACTGAACATCCGTAGCCAACATTGCACTGGGGTATGTATTAACTGTAAATTTATCAAGGTACATGTTGTTACCCAAAGCAGCTATCCCTCTGATTACAAAATAGTTTCTCTTGGTATTGTAGGGAGCAGTTGTTGGTATAGTAAATCGATACTCATACCATCCAGCACCGTTAATTGCTGTAGGAGCTGATGCTGTTCTTCGAGGAATTACATTACTTCCTGATTGATGGTTTATTGGTGTTAAAGTCGCCCCTGCACCAGGAGAAACCCCTGACCAAAAAACTTCTAAACGATCATTTGCTGCAGCTGCTCCCGCATCGCGATAAACCCAAAAACTTAGGGTTGGATTTACACCTCCATTATTACTAAAATCAAATGGTTTTGAAATCAAAAAAGCAGTATCGGTAGCCGATACAAAAGAATTAAGCATGATAACATTTGTTCCACCACCTGTTACTGCCGCCGGTGCACCACCAGCAAAAGATGTCCCATTTGCTAAAGCAGGTACCGATGGAGATACGGTAGTGGCTGCTGCTACTCTTGAAAATTCAGCAACAATTCCTTTACGAGAATTCCAACCTGGCATTGGAAAGAAGTTGCCTTCTGCGCTTTCAGTTTGGGTTACAACCTGCCCTAATAAATTTAATGGCAGTATTAATAAAATTAATATTTTGTAATAATTTAATTTCATTGGATTGCTAGATTAATGTTTTGTAAAATAAGATGTGCAATTTACAAAACAATTTTAATTTAACAACCTTTTGATTATTGCCTATCGACTATTCTTCAAACGTCTTCGTCGAATGCTCCACTAGTCTATTCAATTCATTTAGCTCATCAGCTGTTAGATCTCGCCATTTACCTGGTGGCATATCTAGTTCGATATGCATAATACGAATACGCTTAAGCTTAGTCACTTCATATCCAAAGTATTCACTCATTCTTCGTATTTGTCGGTTAAGTCCTTGCGTTAAAATAATACGGAAACGGAAACGATCAAGTTTTTCTACAAAGCATTTTTTTGTTGTAGTACCTAAGATGGGAACTCCATTTGACATGCCATCAATAAACTCATCCGTCACTGGACGATCAACTGTTACGATGTATTCTTTCTCGTGATTATTTTTTGAACGAAGAATTTTGTTAACGATATCACCATCGCTGGTAAGTAGAATTAAGCCTTCACTTAATTTATCCAAACGCCCAACAGGAAAAATTCGTTGAGGGTGATTGATGTAATCAATAATATTATCCTTTTCATTATCAATATCCGTAGTACAAACAACGCCCACAGGTTTATTAAAAGCAATGTAAACAAAATCTTCTTTAGGTCTTGTCACTAGTTTATCATCCACCATAACAGCATCATGCGAAGTAATCTTAGCCCCCATAACAGCAACTACACCGTTAACTTTTACACGACCTTCCTCCACTAAAGTATCGGCGGCTCTGCGTGAGCAATACCCAATTTCAGATAAAAATTTATTTATTCTAACGAGATTTTCTTCTGCCATTTTCAAATTATTCTAACACAACAAACTTACTTCAAATACCAAAGCAGTCATAGTAATTCGCAGATATCAACAAGTATTTCTTATTGATGGTGGAAAAAAATCAGAATTTGTATAATTTATTGCGAAACTTTTCGTAATATTATACATCTAACTCTCTCAGACAATTGAAACTTCGAACCGAAGAAATCGAGAATGAACGTAAGGCGAAATTTATGTCGCTTTATAATCCTTTGCACGAAAGACTCGTTCGATTTGTTCAAACGATTGTTTGGGATAAAGAAGAAGCAAGAGATATTGTATCAGAAACGATTCTTGCAGCTTATGAACATTTTGATAAGGTAAAACATCACGAAGCGTTCTTATATTACCTTTTCACAATTGCCAAGAGAAAAATGAACCGTAGATACGTTCAACAGAAAAGACAATCACCCTGGACGGATGAGTTAAACGATAAAGCAGAAGATACTTCACCAGATGCCTTAAAACAGCTCCAAGTGAAAGAATTAAAGACTGCCATCGCTCACCTTCCAGAGAAATACAGAGAGCCGCTCGTATTATTTGAATTCAGCGGATTAACCATTAAAGAAATTGCCGAATTAACCAGTCTGACAGAAAACGGAGTGAAATCAAGATTAGTCAGAGCAAGGCAGCAACTTTCAGAAATTTTAGACGGAACATTACATGGAAAAGCAATTTAATAACGACATAATTAACATCAACAATTTGGAACAAGGGAAAACAGGAAATGCAGATTTAGACCATGCAATTTCGAACGCTAAAGAAGAGCCATTGATTTTTTCAGTGGAAGAAGCGAATTATTTAGTAGAAAATGCAATGACTAATGATGTTACATCATCTGTAATTAAAAATACAATCATTATTGGAGGAACTGTTTTACTATCCGCTGTATTTGGTTGGATGTATTATGAATTCAATCATGAAGCAAAAACAAATCAACACATAAACACTTCTTCAAAAAGCAGTGAACATTTTAATGGCAGTGAAAGAAACAGAATCAAAATGAGTAGTTCTACTACTGATTTTTCAGAAATAACCACAGATAATACTCAGTTAAGCGAAACGGCTTCGAACGTAAATGCATCAGAAATTAATAACAATCGCATTCAACAAAACTTAGCATCCAACGGCAATTCGCTTACGGCAAATAATAATGCTAATTCAAATGCGATTTTAAATACTGTAAAAAAGACAGGCATCTCTGCTGATAAGCAATCAGTAAAAACATCCAATGAGGATACAAAGAAACCTAATTCAAATTTTTCAAAAACAATTATTACGCAACGTTATTTTGATGATGGCTCTGCGAAAATGTCGTTAGAGTATAAAAACCAACCCGCGCGAATTACCATTAATTCTAGAGGAATTGAATCGTTGTTTATTAATAGCGAAGAGATCGATCCTTCTTATTATTACTTATATGAAGATCTTGCTGCTGAAGCCTTCCGTCGTTCTAAAATAGAACCATTAGCTGGACCAACAAATGATGCTAATGCCAAACCCAATATTAATGCAATGATGGCGGGAGCATTATCAAGAAGAGGATTAATTAAAGATGGCGAACAATTTAATTTTGAACTTACCAATTCATCGGCTATCTTAAATAATATTTCCTTAAAATCCGACGTACACAAAGATCTTTTACAAGTATATCAGTATGCATTCGGCTCATCATTACCTCGAGGAGGCAAATTTATTATTGGAAAGAAGCCTTAATCATTTCGCAATTGATTAATTTCGGCAACACATTGCCGTTATAACTTGTAGCCAAAATGAAACGACTATTTCAATTAATTATTCTGTGTTTATTTTTCTCCAATGCACATGCACAGGAAGGGAAACTATTTAAAACAAATTTATTTGAAATACCAACTGATAAATTTGAACAGTCATCAGGATTTACTTTTAAAATTGCCTGCGATTCAAAAGAGAACATCGCCTTTAATGCTTGTTCCCTTCCTTATGTATATTTATACGACACAACGGGTACCGCCTTCGACAGTATAAATCTTCCAACAACTAAATGTATTCGCAATATGGAATTTGATGAATACGACAACCTCCTGATGATGGATAATGACGAAACAACTATTTATCGATACAATCTCGAATCAAAGAAACTAGAAGTTGTTAATTATACAAAGCCTGAAGATTGGTTTAAAATGCTGAATCATTATTTCAGAAATTTTGAAATCCCCTCTATTCCTACCTATTATAGTAATAACGATTACCTTCAGGATTTTTACTTCACTCGTTTTCCTTACTCCTATAATTTATATCTGAATTATAAAAATGGGTATGTATATCAAACGCATTATAATTTTATAAAGCGTATCACTAACCATAAATCATATACTAATTTGCGTAAAGCAGATTACTGGTTCTCGGATAACTTAACGCCGAAGAGCAAAATACTTTTAATTGACGATGAAAAACAAGCTATCGTTTACTATGACCGCTTTTACAATCTGATCTACGAGAATTTTACCAACTCAATGTTATTTGTAAACCCTGCCCTTGGCACCAACTCAGAACCGGCGCGCTTTGACTACTGCACCAACATTAAGCAAAACAAAATTTATGGTATTGGAGGCTTTAACAAAAAAGCTATTCAAATATCGAGTTGGGCATTTTAATATAAAATGAATCCAATAAAAAAGAGGCCTCGAAATTCGAAGCCTCTCTATATTTTAAAGGGATTTGTTATTAAGCTTCTGCTACAGTCATAACTGTAACATACGATTTATCATCTCTCTTTTTACGGAACATTACTGTACCATCAACTAAAGCAAATAATGTATGATCTTTTCCGATTCCTACATTTTCACCTGGGTGGTGTTTTGTACCACGTTGACGTACGATGATATTACCTGCAATCACTCGTTGACCGCCATATATTTTAATACCTAAACGCTTACTGTGTGATTCACGACCGTTCTTGGAACTACCGACACCTTTCTTGTGAGCCATTTTATTTAAATTTTATTCGGTTAATATTAATTAAGCTGTAATTGATTCAATTTGGATTTTTGTAAACGATTGGCGGTGGCCATTCAATTTCTGATATCCTTTACGACGTTTCTTTTTAAAGATCAATACTTTGTCGCCTTTTAAGTGTGCCAATACCTTAGCAGTAACTTTAGCTCCAGATACTGTAGGCGCACCTACCTTAACTGAACCATTGTTATCTACCAATAATACTTGGTCGAAACTAACTGAATCTCCTTCATTTGCATCTAAACGATGAACGAAAACCGGCGCATCCTGAGATACTTTGAATTGTTGACCGGCAATATTTACAATAGCGTACATGATAATTGTTTATTTCTTTCCTTCTTTTAAGGGAGGGCAAAGTTAATATTATCTTTAGAAATAAACAAGCAAGTGTTGAGAAAGTTGGATTTAAATTCTTAATGGACCCAACACAAATTCTTAAAACACTGTTATTCAGATGCTTTCTTAGGTTTAAGCGCTATCAAACCTACTCCACCTAATATGGCAACCATTGCTAAAACTTGCACACCGTTTATCGTTTCACCATCGGCAAAGCCCCAGCACATAGCAACAATGGGTATTAAATAGGTGACGATACTCGCAAATAATGGTCCGGCAATTTTAACCAACTGAAAATACAGATAGTTAGAAACAGCAGTTCCAAATAAGGCCAATGTACAAATGCATGCAAATGAAAAACTGGCTTGAGGCATTGTGTTAAAGCGCTCTAAAAAATCAGTTGAAAACAAATAAATGGTATACGGAATACCCACAAATAATAAACCTGCTCCTGAAATAACAAGTGAATTAATAGAGGATAATTTACCTTTAATGGTATTGACGCTTAATCCATAAAAAAGTGTCGCTATTACAATTAATGCGGCATAAAAAAACTTGAACTCAATGCTGCCATCAGCCCTTACAAATACCAAAGCCGCTGCGCCAATAAATCCTACAGCCACACCTAGCTTCTGAAACAAGTTGAAACGCAGTTTAAAAATGGCGGCACCAATTAACAATGTAAACACTGGTGTTAAACCATTAAGCATGCCCGCCACCGAACTACTAACATGCGTTTGAGCAGTAGCAAATAATAGTGCAGGTAATCCCGAACCGAACACACCGACAACAACAATATACTTCCATTTTTCACCTGGGATATCTTTTAGCTTACTAGCAATTAGTGGTAAGGTCGCAAAACAAGCAACCATCATTCTAATAGAAGCAAGTTGATCGGGTCGGAAGCTTAAGAGCCCGCGCTTCATTAATATAAATGAACTGCCCCATATTAATGATAATAGAATCAAATAAATCCATTTCAACGATTTCTTTGGCTCCATCTATCTCTTCTTACTTTTTACAGATTTAAAATCTTTTCTCCCATGTACTTCTTTTTTCTCATGAAATGCTCCTTTAAAATCAGGATTCTCTTTACGCTTCTGACGATCAATTTCGCGTAGCATTTCTTGACGCTCTTCATAAGGAGTAGTCAACACCTCTACTTTTTCTGGTAGTTGAACTTTTTCAATTCTTTGTTTGATGAGTTCCTGAATTTTCTGCAAATGATATTCATCTGCAGGAGTAACAAATGTTAAGGAGGCTCCTGTCTTGAAAGCTCTTCCCGTTCTACCTATTCGATGCACATAATCTTCATAAATAATAGGCACATCAAAATTAATTACATGCGAGACATCAGGTATGTCTAATCCACGAGATGCCAAATCAGTTGTAATTAAAAATCTCAACTGCTCATCTTCGCGAAAAGCCTGCATAGCATTGATGCGTGTTTGCTGAGTTTTATTTCCATGTATGATACGAACATGATCTAAACCATAAACACGTTCCATGTATTTTCCAATATCAGAAGCAATGGCTTTAGTTTTACAAAATACAATTACCTTTCTAAAACTTTCATCTTTAAAAAGATAATTCAATAAGTTAATTTTTGTTTTTATGTTAGGCAACTCATATACTACCTGACTAACGGTTTCGGCAGTACGAACTTCAGGTGCAATATTTATCTCAATTGGAAATGCCATAAAATCGCCAGCAATTTTTTTCACTAGCTCCGACATAGTGGCGGAGAATAGTAAATTTTGACGCTTACGAGGCACAACTTCTAAAATTCGATGAAACTGAGAGATAAAGCTTTTATCCATCAAACGTTCAGCTTCATCTAATACAAGGTATTTTATTTTCTTTGTTTGAATATGACCTGCGAGGTATAAATCTAAAAATCTTCCTGGAGAGGCTACTAATAAATCAATTCCTTCGCTAACTGCAGCAATTTGTTCTTTGGCGCCTTGACCTCCAAACACCACAGCATATCTTAAATCGGTGTATTTAGTTAGCTCTTTTAATGCATTACCCACCTGAATTGACAACTCGCGCGTAGGAACAAGTATTAATGCCCTTGGTGAATTTTCTTGCGCATAATTTAACAAACGCAATATTGGCAACAAGTACGCTGCTGTTTTGCCTGTTCCTGTTTGGGCTATACCAATAACATCCTGTCCACCAAGAATAACAGGTATTGCTTTTTGCTGAATAGCGGTGGGTATTTCATAACCAAGATCACTTACAGCATTTAGTAATTGTCGGTTAAGTTTAAAATCGTTGAAAGAATTCACGTAGCGAAATTACAACTAATTATCGTGGCGAGAGAGTGTTTATCGTAATAAGGTTACCCTTCCGAAAGTTTCTATGCGCTTTCGCTGTAACGACTTGTACTCCATTTTGTAAACAAACACACCCTCCTGAACATAATTACCTTGATAAGTACCATCCCACTCTGCATCTGGGTTATTCGTCTCGAATAAAACGCTACCCCATCTATCGAGCAATTGAAAATAAAAATCAGAAACATTCACGGTAAACAATTTCAATACATCATTTTTACCATCATTATTAGGAGTAAAACAAGATGGAACATAGGCATAAGTATTAATCAAGTGCAAAAGCACATTACTTGTACTATCAATGCATCCTTCATCACTTTCACCAACTAATGTTATAATATATCGCCCTGAATCGGGATAAAAATGAATTGGATTTTCTGCATGTGATGTATCTGAACCGTCACCAAAATTCCAGATGTAATTGATAGCTCCAACCGATAAATTTGTAAACTGTGCCTCTGAGAAATCATCAAACAAAATTGTAGGAGTAACATTAAAATCAATTTGAGGCATTGGATGGACAGTGATTAAATCAGGCATCAATATACTCGATTCACATCCTAAAGCAGAAGTCGCGGTTAAGGAAGGCGTATAAGTACCAGCCGCGGAATAATTATTGGTAGGAGAAATGCTTGTTGATGAATTTCCATCTCCAAAATTCCACAGATAAGATACATTTGAAGGAACTACTAACGCGTTAAAAGTATAATCTAGTTCGCCACATACCGTAGTATCTGTTTGATTAAAACTAATTATTGGTAAATTTTGAACATTAACAGTATAGTCTGTTGTATCACTGCATCCATTTCCGTCAACAACTACTAGGTTATAATTTTGTGTGGCAACAGGTGACACATTCACACTTTGTAGTGAAGGCAGTCCATTACTCCATTGATAAGAAATTGGCAGCACTTGATTTAAAACAGTTGCATTCAAATTGCAATTATCTCCAAGGCAAATCGAATCCGTTCCACTAATAGATACATCTGGTATTGGATCTGCATTAATCGTAAGCGAACTGTTTTTCACGCATCCATTGGCATCTGTAACGGTAAGGCTATACGAACCTGGGATTAAATTCGAAATCGTATCACTTGTTGATGAGTTACTCCATAAATAGCTATACGATTGGACACCTCCACCAACAATTGCTTGCGCCGAACCATTAGGCAAATTACAGGTACTTCCCTGAACAATTAAGTTCAACTGAAGTGAATCTGGCTGATTAACAACAAAACTATTCGTTGCGGTACAACCTAAATAATCCGTTACAGTTACTTGATAATTTCCCTGTAAAATATTCAAAGCACTTGCAGTTGAGGATACATTTGGCGACCATAAATAACTAAAGGGTGCTATACCACCAACGATACTCAATACAACACTTCCATCACTTCCTCCAAAACACTTCTCATCAGTTACTGCCCCATTTATTATTGGCAATGCAACCACCTCAACATCGAAATCAGCAGTATCGACACAACCATTTATATCGGCAACTATCACTTGATAACTTTGCGATTGTGTAGGAGTAAAAGTAGCAACTGACGCGTTTGCACTTATTGGATTCCAACTATAGATAAAAGGAGAAGTACCATTATTTACAGTCGCAGTTAGCGTTACCGAATTACCATCACAAATTGAATCACTTCCTGTGATTATTAATGCAGGATTACTAGTTGATGTGATATTGATTGTAGTATCACTTACACATCCCAAATTGTCTGTTACAGTAAGCGTATAAACACCTAGTAAAATATTTTGATTAATTGATGTTGTAACACCATTGCTCCAATTATAGGTATATCCAGAAGTAGCACCAGCTGGATTTACATTGATATTTGCATTGGGCAATTGACAAGTAGAATTCGTTATCGATGCATTAAATATTAGGGCCGTTGGAGAAGTCACAGTTGCATTCGCAATAGAAGTGCATCCATTATTATCGGTAACAACAATGGTATAATTGCCATTAATTAATCCG
Organism: Bacteroidota bacterium; assembly: GCA_046052065.1. GTDB lineage: Bacteria > Bacteroidota > Bacteroidia > AKYH767-A > OLB10 > CAINEC01. Next base: position 49,175 of record JBJOND010000007.1, read on the forward strand.
CTACCAATATTACTGCTAGAAACATTAGGCGTCCATGAATAAGTATATGGAGGCGTTGCGCCAGAGACATTCAAAGAGATATTACCTGTTGATCCACCAAAACAATTGTTATTTACCAATGACGGAATAACATTTAACGCGGTAGGCTGTGTGATTGTATTCGTTTGTAAAGTCGTACAACCGTTTTGATCGGTAATAGTTACAGTATAGTTTCCAGATCCTAATGATGAATTCACAGCACCTGTTGCACCATTCGACCAGCTGTATGTGTACGGTGCAATACCTCCAGTTGCATTAATTGTAATAATACCATTGGCACTACTCGCACAACTAGCGTTTTGTATAGTTGCAGGATTAACATTTAAAAATGAAGGATATTGTAAAACCACGGAATCTTGCTTACTACAACCGAGCGGGTCAGTTATAGTGCAAGTATAAATCCCTGGACCTAGATTAGTAATTGTACTTGTTATTGCTCCTGTATTCCATAAATAAGTAAATGGTCCGGTACCAGACACAATTGACGTATATGCACTACCGTTATTCTGTGGTATACATCCTGAAGGTTGAACAGATTGAATAGAAGATTGAAAAGGTAATGCTACTGCAACATTTACTGTATCATACAACGTCACAATTGCACCATTGCACCCGTTGTAAACTACCTGTCCAACATACTGGGTATTTTGTGTAGGACAAACACTAAAAAGTGAATTATTGCTGATTACACTCCCATTTTGCAACCATGAGAATGATACGATACTAGGCCCCATTGGCAAAAAGCGATATGCATCGTTAGTGGCTGTCCAAACCGTATTATTTCTACCGGTGATTGTATGGGCAATAGTACCATT
>JBJOND010000008.1:0-45653 GCA_046052065.1 Bacteroidota bacterium
TTACTTACCCAGTGTTTGCTTATGCACTACTTCCTAAAAAAATGCTGTATTCATGAGCGATAAAAAAAACATATTGCTCTTAGGTAAACTACCTCCGCCTTATATGGGGCCATCGATTGCTACTGCATTGTTATTGCAGTCTGATTTATCACGTACTTTTAATTTATTGCATGTAGATACGAAGGTTAATACAGACTTAAAAAATATTGGCAAATTTAATTTTGACAAGATCAAAAAGAATCTAGCCATTTACAGAAAACTCATAAAAATCAACAGGAACAACAAACCAGAACTAGCTTTAATTCCGTTTAGTCAAACTACAATAGGTTTTATTAAAGACTCTATTTACATCCGAATATGTCTGCTTTTAAAAACGAAAGTACTTTTACATTTAAGAGGTAGTGAATTTAAGTTATGGATGAACCGCTCCAATGCACTAACGCGTTGGTATGTAAAATCAACTTTGAATAAATGCGAAGGAGTGATTGTATTAGGCAATAACTTAAAATATTTGTTTGAAAGTTATTTACCAGAAAATAAAATTTTTGTTTGTCCGAATGGCGGTACGTATCAATTGCCAGTAAAAAATAAAACAAGCAACAAAATCACTGTGCTTTACCTTGGCAATTTGCAACCATCAAAAGGAATAGAAGATGTAATTGATGCAGCACGATTATTAGCGGAAAGAAACATCAATTGTAAATTTGATATAATCGGTGGGTGGAGAAACGAAGAAATAAAAAAGAAATGCTTAGCAATTGTTAGTGAACATAAACTTGATGTTCAATTTTATTCTCAAGAAGAAAGCACTCGAAAATTCGAATTGATGGCGCAATCAGATATTTTCTTATTCCCACCTCGTGCACCAGAAGGTCATCCATGGGTAATTATTGAAGCGATGGCCTCATCGCTACCAATTATTAGCACCAATCAAGGAGCAATCATAGAATCAGTAATTGATGGAGAGAATGGATTTATTGTTAAATCTAAATCGCCAGACGAGATTGCAAGGAAAATCGAAATTTTGGTAAACGACGATAATTTAAGAAATTCGATGAGTCAAAAATCAAGAGAGCTATATGAGGCGAATTTTACTGAAGAGAAAATGGTTCAACGATTAACAACAATAATCAATCAAATAACAGCTTAACAATGGAACAACTGACGCAAAATTTAAAAGATGGTGCAATGCAAATTATGCAGGTTCCATTCCCTGCCTTAAATGCTGGTCAGGTGCTTGTTCGTAATCATTATTCATTGATAAGTGCAGGAACAGAGGGGAAAACCGTTAAAGATGCACGATTAGGTTACATTGGTAAAGCAAGAGCAAGAAAAGAAGAAGTCAAAAAAGTAATTCAAACAGCGAAGACCATCGGATTATTTGAAACCTATAAGATGGTGATGAACAAACTAGATGCGCCAAGTGCACTAGGTTATAGTTGCGCAGGAGAAATCATTGCCGTTGCTGATGATGTTAAAGATTTTAAAATTGGAGATAAGGTAGCTTGTGGTGGTGCAGGTGCTGTACATGCAGAAGTGGTAGCTATTCCCGTTAATTTATGCGTGAAATTAGATGACAACGCCGATTTAAAATCAGCATGTTTCACAACAGTTGGTGCAATTGCAATGCAGGGAATTCGTCAAGCTGATTTACGTTTAGCAGAAAACTGTGTTGTAATTGGACTAGGCTTAATTGGACAGATTACTGTTTCTCTATTAAAAGCATCCGGAGTTAATGTGATTGCAATTGATATTGATTCCAACCAAGTTACTAAAGCAAAATTAATGGGAGCAGATTTGTCATTATCAAGAAATGATGAATTACTTTCCAATAAAATAAATGAATTCACCAATGGATATGGTGCAGACGCAGTGATTATTACTGCCAGCACTAGTTCCAATGACCCAATAGAATTAGCAGGTGAATTGTGCAGAAAGAAAGGTAAAGTAATAATTGTAGGTGCAGTACCAACAGGATTTTCAAGAAAGAATTATTACATCAAAGAGCTAGAACTTAAAATGTCGTGTTCGTATGGCCCTGGCCGTTATGATGCAGAATTTGAAGAAGAAGGTATTGACTATCCTTACGCCTATGTTAGGTGGACGGAAACTCGTAACATGCAAGCCTTTGCTAAATTATTACAAGAGCAAAAAATTCCAATTGATAAAATTATAACGCATGAATTTGCATTTCAAAATGCGAAGGCAGCTTATGATTTAATACTTGAGAAAAGCGAACCATTTGCAGGAATTGTTTTAAAATACGATATAGAAAAGCAACTTGAATCAAAGGTAATCCTTAATCAAACAAAAAATGCAAGTAAGGTTAATATAGGCTTGATTGGTGCTGGCTCATTTGCTCAAAACATTCTCTTACCAAGAATAGCTACTACAGAAAGTTCCTTTATAGGACTAACAACTGGTAAATCGAATAATGCGATCAACATTTCTCAGAAATATCATTTCAATTACTGCACGAATGAAGTAAACGATTTATTTGCTGATAAAAATATCAATACTGTTTTCATAACAACGCGACATGATAGTCATTTTGAATATGCAAAAAAAGGTATTGAAAATGGTAAAAATGTTTTCGTGGAAAAACCACTTTGTTTAAATGAAGAAGAATTAACTATTATCAAGAATGATGTCGCCAAACACAATGGCAATATCATGGTTGGATTCAATAGAAGATTTGCACCTTTATTACAAACTATAAAATCGAAAACAAGCAGTGATAGCCCTGTGTCTATTCACTACCGAATAAACGCGGGAGCTGTATCATCGGATCATTGGACACAAAATCCTAAAATTGGCGGAGGAAGAATCATTGGAGAGGTATGTCATTTTATTGACTTATGTGCTTACATTGCTGGAAGTAAAGTAAAATACGTTTCCGGATTTAGCATGCTAACGGCAGGCCACACCGAAGATACTGTTACTATCAATCTGATTATGGAGAATGGAAGCATTGCAAATATTTGCTATTATGCAAATGGATCCAAAGAACTAGCTAAAGAGCGAATTGAAGTTTACAATGGTGGCAACACATATATTCTAGATGACTTTAAATCACTCAGCATGTTTGGAAAAAGCAATAAAAAAGTTGATCAGAAACAAGACAAAGGCCATCAGCAAGAGATTATTGAATTTATCAATTCAATAAAAAATGGGAAGTCAAATCCTATTTCGTTTGATGAAATTTACAATTCGATGTTGGCTACTTTTAAAGCGATTTCATCTATTCGCAACAACGGACAGTCATTAAAAGTTGAATAACGTTATGTCGCGCATTGAAGATTCTTTAATTAAATTACAGCATTATATCGAACGTGAATCGTACAAAGGTTATGACCCTTACGATACATTAATGTCGTTAATACCTTTCGTGAGAATCAACAAGTGGCTAGCTATTATTGCAACGCAAGTACAAAAACGAAATCCAATAAATATCCGTCCGTTATTAGGAATCAAAAAAGATTACAATCCCAAAGGACTTGGAATATTCTTACATGCATATTCGATTCTACAACAAAAACAACCATCAAAGGATTATTCAAAACAAATTGAGCTCTTAATTCACCTATTAAAAGAGTTAAGTACAAAAGGATATAGCGGTTATTGCTGGGGATATAATTTTGGATGGTGTAGTCCTGAAAAATATTTAAAGCCCTACTCCCCCACTTCAGTTGCAACTGCCTTTATCATCAAAGGATTTTACGAAGCCTATAAAGTAAAACCAACAGAAGAAATCAAATCTATTATTCTGTCTGCCTCTGATTTTGTTATATGTGATTTAGCTTTTACAGAAGATAATTCAGGAATTTGCTATAGCTATTCAACCGAGAAAAAAGACATCTGCTACAATGCTTCATTATTAGCAGGTGAAATACTTGCTATCAATTACGCTATCACAAAGAACGAGGCAATCAAAATCAAATGCTATCAAATCGTGAAGTATGTTGTAAACAAACAGCATACTGATGGGCATTGGGCCTACAGCAAAAATAAATCTAACGGTAACGAACGAACGCAAACCGATTTTCATCAGGGATTTGTATTGGAATCGATTTCAAACATTGTAACGCTTTGTGAAATTAAAGATGAAACCATCGAACAATCGTTAAACAATGGATGTAACTTTTACATACTTGAACAATTTGAACCAAATGGAAGATCGTTATTTAGAATCCCTAAGCAATACCCAACAGACATCCATTATCAAGCACAAGGAATTATTACTTTGTGTAGATTAAAACACAATTCCATCGAGTTACATTCATTTGCAAAATCAATTGCCGAATGGACAATTGACAATATGCAATCGAAGGATGGCTATTTTTATTATAGAGTTTATAAGTGGTTTAAAGATAAAACATCCTATATACGCTGGGGTCAAGCCTGGATGTTTTTAGCGTTAGCAGAGTTAACTGAAAAAGAGAAATGAAAAGAATAATTGTATACATGGGGCATCCTGCTCACTTTCACTTATTCAAGAATACAATTATTTTATTGAAGCAAGCTGGACATGATATAAAAATCTTAATCAAGAAGAAAGATATATTAGAAGACCTACTTAAAAATCAAGGCTGGGATTATACAAATATTCACTCGAAGGAAAGAGGAGATTCAAAATTCAAAATTGCCTTAGCTTTATTAAAAAGAGAATTAGCTTTACTTAAAATTGTATTGAAGTATAAGCCCCATTTAATGGCTGGGACATCTGCTGAAATCACGCATATAGGAAAAATAACAGGAATACCATCGATTGTGGTAAACGAAGATGATGCTGATGTTGTTCCTTTATTTGCAAAAATCGCTTACCCACTTGCAACTACAATTCTAGCACCTAACTGTTGCGATTGTGGTAAATGGAATTACAAAAAAACAGGTTATGAAAGTTATCATGAGTTAGCCTATTTACATCCGAATCATTTTAAAGCTGATGAATCAATCGTTAAGCACTATATTCAGGAAAAAGATTTTATTATACTTCGTTTTGCGAAATTAAACGCACATCATGATGAAGGAAGAAAAGGAATTGACGATGAACTTGCATTAAAACTTATTGATTTAATTTCTCCTTACGGAAGAGTTTATATTACGAGTGAAAGAGAACTATCTAAAGAACTAGAGCCTTATCGTATAAGTATAAATCCATTGCACATTCATCATGCTATGGCCTTCGCAAAAATGTATATTGGCGATAGTCAAACGATGGCTGCTGAAGCCGCGGTATTAGGAACACCCTCTATACGTTTCAATGACTTTGTTGGAGAAATTGCATATCTTGAAGAACTGGAACATAAATACCAGTTAACATTTGGAATTCGAACTTCAGACCGAGAAGAACTTTTTGCAAAAACAAAAGAAATAGTAGAGCAGAATAATTTGAGTGATACTTTTAAATTAAGAAAGGAAAATATGTTAAATGAAAAAACAGACCTTTCGTTATTAATGAAAGATCTGTTTCTCAAGTATTGTAACGCTTAGGCAGTAACTAAAAACAGTTCCTTTAATTTATCAACCGTGTAATCAATTTCCTCTTTTGTTGTAAATCGGCAAAACGAAAAACGAATAGATGGTCTTGACATATCTGCGTTTATTCCGCGTAATACATGTGATCCAACATTACTTCCAGAAGAGCAAGCACTTCCTGCAGAACAAGCAATACCTGCAATATCTAAATTAAACAACAACATTTCTGCGCTATCAATTTTGGGGAAGGATACATTTAAAACTGTATACAAACTATTTTCAGAAATATCACCATTAAACTTTACGCCTTCAATTTCATTTTTTAATCGATCGGCCATATAGCTTTTCAGTCCTTTAACATGTGCCATATCTTCGTCCATATCAGCATAAGCAATTTCTAATGCTTTTGCTAATCCTACAATTCCATACACATTCTCAGTTCCTCCACGCATATTACGCTCTTGGGCACCACCTGTTATGAAGGGTTTTATTTTGACGCGATTGTTAATGTATAAAAATCCTATTCCTTTTGGTCCGTGGAATTTATGTGCAGCACAAGCAATAAAATCGACTGGCAAAGTAGATAAATCATGGGCGAAATGCCCTAAGGTCTGTACCGTATCCGAATGAAAAATTGCATCATACTTTCTGCACAACTCACCTACTTGTTGCAATGGAAGCAATGTTCCAATCTCATTATTCGCATGCATCAACGAAACAAAACTACGGTCGTTATTCTTTAATAATTCTTCTAAGTGGTTTAAATCGATATGACCTTGCGCATCAACATTCACCAAACTTAATTTGATTTCACCTTTATGCGCTAACTCTTCCAATGTATGTAAAACAGCATGATGCTCTAAGGCAGAAGTGATAGCATGTTTCAATCCTAAGTCATGTATACCACAACGAATTGCCATGTTATCTGCTTCAGTTCCACCAGAAGTAAAAAATATTTCTGCAGGTGAAGTTTTTAATAGTGTTGCTACTTTTTTACGCGACGTTTCAATAAGCGAACGCACCTCACGACCGAATGCATGAATTGATGAAGGATTACCAAATTGATTTTGAAGAACGGGGATCATCGCTTCAACTACATCTGGATGAATTGCTGTTGTTGCGGCATTATCGAGATAGACTTTCATAAATTTCGATTAATTAATTGGATGTTATGATTTCTTTAATGTCGGAAATTAATTTCTCTGCCAGATTATCTGCAGTTGTCATAGATTCACTTTCAGAATAAATTCGAATGATAGGTTCTGTATTCGATTTGCGAAGATGGACCCACTCTTTATTAAATTCTATTTTTACTCCGTCGATTGTATTTATTGGCTGTGCAGCATATTTCAATTTCACACCTTCTAACACTTCATCCACATTGATTTCAGAAGTCAATTCAATCTTATTTTTTGAAATATAGTAATCAGGATAAGATGCTCTCAACATTGAACAACTCTTTCCATACTTAGCAAGTTGTGTCAAGAAAATAGCAATGCCTGCCAATGCATCACGACCATAATGCAGTTCAGGAAGAATAACACCACCATTACCTTCACCACCAATAACAGCATTTGTTTCTTTCATCTTGGTTACCACATTCACTTCACCTACTGCAGCGGCTGAATAACCACATCCATGCTTTTCGGTAACATCACGCAACGCGCGCGTAGAAGATAAATTAGAAACCGTATTTCCTTTTTTATGCTGAAGAATAAAATCTGCTATTGCTACTAGCGTATACTCCTCACCGAACATCTCACCATCTTCACATACAATTGCAAGTCTGTCAACATCTGGATCAACCACAAGACCAACATGTGCACCTTTCTTTCTAATTTCTTTCGCAATCTCCGTTAAGTTCTCAGGTAATGGTTCTGGATTATGCGGAAATTGTCCATTAGGTTCACAATAAAGCGCTAAAATATTTTCAACTCCTAATGCTTTTAATAAAGCAGGAACAGCAATACCTCCTGTTGAGTTAACGCAATCGATAGCCACTTTAAAATTCTTTTCTTTAATCGCATTCACATCAACATATGGAAGCTCCAATATCTTTTGAATATGGCGATTGATCGAATCATGATCTTCAGAAATTTTGCCTAATTTATTTACATCCGAAAAAACAAGCTCATCACTTTCTGCTATTCTTAACAACTCCTCTCCATCAGCAGCAGAAATAAATTCACCTTTGCTATTTAATAATTTTAATGCATTCCATTGTTTAGGGTTATGGCTAGCCGTTAGTATGATTCCTCCACTTGCATTATGATAAGGAACATCCATTTCAACTGTAGGTGTGGTAGAAAGCCCTGTGTTAATTACATCAACGCCCATTGATACTAACGTTGAAATTACAAGTCCTGAAACCATCTCGCCTGATATACGTGCATCACGTCCAACTACAACTTTATAGCTATTGTTCTCACTTTGATTTTTCAACCACACAGCATAAGCAGCTGTGAACTTTACTACATCTAAAGGTGTTAATCCATCTCCTTGACTTCCGCCAATTGTCCCTCTAATTCCTGATATTGATTTTATTAGTGTCATTCGTATTAATCTTTTGATTTTAATAAATGTCCCATCTTATCTCTTTTGGTATTCAAATAAAACTCATTATGCTCATTAGCTTCAATTTCGATAGGAACGCGTTCAAGTATTTCCAATCCATAACCAATAAGTCCTGCGCGTTTAGTTGGATTATTCGACATTAATTTCATTTTAGCAATTCCTAAGTCACGGATAATTTGCGCTCCAACACCATAATCTCTTTCATCCATTTTAAATCCGAGTTGCAAATTAGCTTCGACAGTATCCAAACCTTCTTCTTGTAATTTGTATGCTTTAAGTTTATTCAACAAGCCTATTCCTCTTCCTTCCTGATTCATATAAACGATTGCACCTTTACCTTCTGCTTCAATTTTCTTCATCGCTTGATGCAACTGCGGACCACAATCACAACGACAAGATCCAAAAATATCACCTGTTAAACAAGATGAATGCACACGAACAAGAACTGGCTCATCTTTATCCCATTCACCTTTAACCAATGCCAGATGTTCCATTCCAGTATTTGATTGTGTATAGGCAATCAATTTAAAATTCCCATACTCTGTTGGCATATCCACTTCAATATTTCGATGAATTAAAGTTTCGTGCTCTAGACGATATTTTATTAACGCTTCGATAGAAACAATCTTCATTTTAAAGCGCTCAGCTATTTCCATTAGCTGTGGAAGTCGTGCCATAGACCCATCTTCGTTCATAATCTCAACGATGGTTCCTGATGGATAAAATCCTGCTAAAGATGCAAGATCCATAGAAGCTTCAGTATGTCCTGCTCTTCTTAGTACGCCACCTGTTTTTGCTTTTAACGGGAAAATATGTCCTGGGCGACCAAGGTCGGAAGGCTTTGTATTGATATCAATCATCGCCTGAATTGTTTTTGCTCGGTCGGATGCAGATATACCTGTTGTACAGCCGTTTCCTAAAAGGTCAACAGAAACTGTAAATGCCGTTTCGTGCGAAGCTGTATTTGTATTTACCATCATTGGTAATTGTAACTCTTCGCAACGCGAATCAGAAATGGACACACATATTAATCCTTTTCCATGCGTAGCCATAAAATTCACAACTTCAGGAGTCACACTTTGAGATGCTATCACAAAGTCGCCTTCATTTTCACGATCCTCATCATCAACAACAATTATAATCTTACCTTCCCGCAGATCCTGTAATGCCTCAGCGATTGTATTTAATTTAAAGCTTCCCATGGTTATTTTTTGTGATGGCAAAATTACAAAATAGTGTTGGTTGATTTTGATTTTATGGTAACAATAATTGAAATAAAAAAAACTTTTATAAAAATGTAACCAAATAAATGTAGCTTCCGTTATACAACTCAGATTTAGTAATTAAATCTTTCGTTCTAAGATATTATAATTTGGATTTAAATTTATAAACCCCGTAAGGTTATAAATTTAGTAACTTCCAATAACTAATAAACATATTTGCCCTGTAAGGCAAGATTAAATGGTTTGGATGTTTTAGTTTAAAAGTCTATAGAGCAGTCCCGTAAGGCTACGCTCTAGAGACAACTAAAATTTTACTCAGTATTTAATCAAAAGCATGGTTAGCTTTTCAGGTTGATTGTCAGTTATGAAGTAGCCCTGTAAGGTTATTTCGAGCTGACTAAATCTTAAGCTAATGAAAAAATGGTTAGGTTTTTAGGTTGATATCAGACGGGGAGCATACCTCCCCTCTGATATTTTTAAAGACTAATTCCTTACAAAATAAAAAGTCCAGACAGCGTCTAGACTTTTTTAGTTTAGTGCTGTTTCTTCTTGAGATTCAATATAGAGAAATCTGAATTTTCTTTTTTTATAGTGTTTTGCAAGCAACCTAAACCATCAATCGACATTTCAACAACATCACCTTCTTGCAACCACTGAACGGGATAATTCGGGTCGCTTAGCTTTCCGGTTCCATTCAATTCAAGGAAACAACCTGTTCCAACCGTTCCAGAACCAATTACATCGCCTGGAAAAATATCGGCACCGTATGCGCAACGTTCAATAATCTCGGCAAAGGTCCAGTCCATATCACCCATATTTCCTTCACTCACCTGAACGCCATTAACCCAACATTTCATTGAAAGGTTATAATTATTGCCTTCATGATTCTGTTTAGCAGAAACTTTAAAAGCTTCTAACTCATCAGGTGTTACCATATAAGGTCCAATTACAGTTGAAAAATCCTTCCCTTTAGCAGGACCTAAATTCAATTTCATTTCCTCCATTTGTAAAAGGCGAGCCGACATATCGTTCATAATCATATATCCAGCAATATATTGGTCAGCATCTTTAGCTTTTACATTTCTTCCACGCTTACCAAGAACTACTGCAGCCTCTAATTCAAAATCAAGCTGACGGAAATGGTCAGGCATGCAATAAATGTCGCCAGGACCTTGAATAGCGTTGTGATTAGTGAAATAGAAAATCGGATATTCATCGAATTCTGAAATCATTTCTACTCCTCTATTACGACGAGCAGCAGCCACATGCTGACGAAAGGCATAGCCATCACGACAAGATGTTGGTTGAGGAACAGGTGCTAACATATTAACTGCATTCCAGTCTAATCCTGCGAAATCAACTTTGCCATTAATAATATTCAATTCCATTTCTCGGGCAGCGTCCATTGATCTCTCCTCACCTTCTAATAACTCCTTCATTGAAAACGGTGCTGAAGCACCCATTGTAGCAGCTATTTCTGCATATGGGAAAATTTTACCATTTACATAAAACGCTACTGCTGGTCCTTTTGGGGTATTAATACTTACAAGTTTCATAATTTTTAATTTGGATACAAAAGTAACCAATGGTTAAATTTGTCGGACTAAAAAGTGAATATATTTCCGATATTCGCAACAGACAAAAAAGATTATGCCACAATATCACAAACAAGGAACTGTTCCACGCAAAAGACACACTCAATTCAGAAATGGAGATGGGAATTTATATGCTGAAGAGTTAGTTTCAACTCATGGATTTTCGAATATTTACTCTCTCATTTATCATTGCCATCCACCAACATTGGTAAAGTCGTTAGGAGAACCATTTTCAAGAGAACCTAAAGTTGTTGCTCAGAAATTTTTAAAACATCAGAGTTTTTTAGGTTTTGATATTCAGCCTGAAGATGATTATATTGAGAGTAAAAAAGCCGTACTTGTTAACAATGATTTACATATTTCGCTGGCTGCTCCTCGAAAATCGATTAGTGATTATTACTTAAAAAATGCGGATGCTGATGAAGTAATTTTTGTACACAAAGGATCCGGTGTTTTAAAAACAATTTATGGTGATATCGAATTTGGATATGGCGATTATTTAGTGATTCCAAGAGGAACTATTTTTCAATTGCATTTCAACGATGAGAATAATAGACTTTTTATTGTTGACTCATTCACTGCTATAGAATTTCCTAAGCGTTATATGAACAACTATGGTCAATTTGAAGAGCATGCACCGATGTGTGAGCGTGATATCAGAAGACCTGAAAACATGAAGACTCATAACGAAACGGGCGATTTTAAAGTAATGATTAAAAAGCAAGGTATTGTGTACCCATACATTTACGCAACACATCCGTTTGATGCCATTGGATGGGACGGGAATTTATATCCTTATGCTTTCAGTATCCATGATTTTGAGCCAATTACGGGAAGACTTCACATGCCTCCTCCAATTCATCAAACATTTGAAGCTCATAACTTTGTTATATGTTCATTTGTTCCGAGGATGTATGACTATCATCCGTTATCTATCCCTGCTCCGTACAACCATAGCAATGTAGATTCGGATGAAGTATTATACTATGTAGACGGGGATTTTATGAGCAGAAAATCGGTTACACAAGGTCAGATTACTTTACATCCAGCCGGGATACCTCATGGGCCACATCCTGGCACTGTAGAGAAAAGTATTGGCAAAAAAGAAACGATGGAATTAGCAGTAATGGTTGACACATTTAAACCGCTTTGGTTGACTGAAGATGGTGTAAAAATCATGACGGATGATTATTATCGTTCATGGATAGAATAATTGATATTAATTGATAAAAAAACCGGGGTATTTCCCGGTTTTTTACTTTTAAAAGATATTGACAAATATGCTACACGGCAATTGTTGAAAATTCACGCTAAAAAACTGACTAGTTATGGTGTGTTTTATCAGAATTTTTCTATTTTTGAAAATTCACAAAATCTGAGAATAAAAAACCAACTGAAAAAAACCAAATACTTACTTATGAAACGACTGATACTTACGCTTTTGTTATTCGTTAATGTAACGATGTTAAAGGCGCAGTTCAATGAGAACTTCGACGGACCAGGTCCTTATGGTCTAACCTCAGCAGGAAGTCCTGGCTGGAACATCGATGCTAACTATTCTACCAGTGCTCCAAACTCTTACAGAGGACAATATGGAAATGGTCAGACAGTTACATTAACCAGCACTGCATTTTCCACTGTGGGAAACAATTATGTTGTTTTAAACTTCAAGCAAATTTGTAAAATCGAATTTACCGATTCTGCAAAAATTGAAGTTTCTACCGATAATGGAGCAACATGGAACCAAGTAACAGGTACTAATAGTACTTACCTTGGAACTGCAGACTTTACCAATCAAGGAAATCGTTTCAGCGAGCTTTCTTATGGTATTTGGGCTCCAGGTACTCCTACAGCTCCTGCTGCAAACTGGTGGCAAAATGAAAGTTTCGATATCTCAGTTTTAGCGGCTAATTCAGCTTCTGTACAAGTTCGATTCACCATGGTTGACTTTAGTAGCAACAATGGTTTAAATGGTAGATATGGGTGGTTATTAGATGACATCGAAGTAATTGCTTCTCCGTGCGAGTTAATTCCTCCAACAATCGTTAATACTCCAGGTTTCCCAACTTGGGTGAACGCAGTTTACAATACTGGTCCTTATGATGTTTACGCAAACATTACTGATAATTCTCCTAATCCTATTCAATTTGCAGATTTATTATGGTCGGTAAATAGTGGCCCTTATGGTTCTACAGGCGGAATGTTTTTATTCTTCCCTGACACTACATGGTACGGCCAATTATTCCCTGCTAATATTGGCGATACTGTATGTTGGTATATCGATGCTTATGATGGATGCTTTAATATTGGTTCTTCAGATACATCTTGTTTCATTGTAAGCGATGGTGCAAGTATTCCTTTTTGTGATGATTTTGAAAACGTTAGTGGCTCTCAACAATTATGGGGCTTTAATACTGTTACTGGTACACCATGGGAAATTGGAAATACAACTATTGTAACACCACACGGTGGTAGCAATGTATTAGGATTCCCTCTTTCTGGTAATTATTTAGATAACAGTGAATCTTATGTTTCAACTCCTATTTGGGATTTCTCAGGGGTATCTATAGCAAATATGACTTTCTGGCAATTAACTAATTTAGAAAACAATTATGATGGTGTTGTTTTAGAATTCTCTTCTGACCCAACTGTTACTAATCCGACATGGACAACAATTGGTGTTCAAAATGACCCCAACGGATTGAACTGGTACAATGGAACTATTACAGGTGGTACAATTGACGCTTGGACAGGTGTTCCTAACACAACTAACTGGAATAAATCAAGTTATAAACTAGCGACAGTACCAGGCTTAATGGGTCAGTCAACAATTCAGTTTCGTTTTAAATTTACTTCAGATATCTCGGTTCAACGTTTAGGATTTTGGATCGATGATTTCTGTGTTACAATTCCTTGTACTGGAGATGTTGGTATCAACGCACTTAATTCTCCAACAAACGGTACAGGTATTCCTGCTGGTCAACCAGTAAGTATCGACCTTACTTTAGAAAACTATGGTACGGCTGCTCAATCTAATTTTGACTTTACCTATACTATTAATAACGGAGCGCCCGTAACAACTCAAATTGCAGGTCCGATATCAGTAGGAGCTCAGATTAACTACATACTTAACTCAATTACAGCTCAAACAGGTGCATTTACAGTTTGTATGTGGACAGATTTAGCTGGTGATTGTGATCATACAAACGATTCTGTTTGTGTTAATTTAGTTGGTATCCCAACTTTAACAGCTCCTTTATGTGATGATTTTGAAAGTGGTAATCAAGGTTGGTCTGCTATAAATGCATCATTACTTAATGCTGTAGATGTTTGGGAACTTGGAACTCCAGGAACAGGAAACCCTGCATCTGCATACTCTGGCTCTAATGCTTGGGATGTTAACTTGAACGCTGCATACGACGATAATGCTTTAACTTACCTTTACACACCGTATCTTGATATGAGTAATATCACAACAGGTGAAATGAAATTTGCTCTATATTATGATGCTGAATTAGGTTGGGATGGTGTTATTGTAGAATATACAAACGATGGTGGTGTAACTTGGAATTATATTCCTAATGATCCAAATTGTGCCAAAAACTGGTACAATGAAAACATTCCATTACAACCTGGTTTCACGGCATTGGATGCTTGGTCAGGACCAACATCAGGATGGATTTTCCCTTCTTATAAATTATGTTGTCTAGCTAACGTATTAGGAAGCTCAACAGCAGTTCAATTCCGATTTACTTTCTCGTCTGATGGTATCATTGTATTAAATGGTGGAGCTACAATTGATGACTTCTGTATAACAGGTTCAAATGGTAATGATGTAGGTATTACTGCAATTGGTGGTGGTATTACCAATGCACCTGCTGGAACACCAGTATCATTAATCGCTACATTATCAAATGCGAGCGCAACTCAAACAATTACATCTGTTCCTGTTTCTTATATAACATCTAGTGGAGCAACAGCCTCATTTGTTTGGACAGGTACATTAGCACCTTGCTCTAACATAGATATCAACTTACCTCCATTTAACATGGTTGCAGGCCCGGTTACAGTTACAGCTTGGACAGAATTAGCAGGAGATGTAAATCTATTAAATGATACTGCATCAACAATTATTTATGGTCAGCCAACTATCACTCCAACATTTACAAATTATTATTCTGATGATTTCGAAAATGGAAATATCGGTTGGGCTCCAGCAGCAGATCCAACAGCTTCTGCAGGAAATGCATGGGAATTTGGTACTCCAAACTTTGGTGTAACTACAGGAGCATTCTCTCCTACAACATGTTGGGATATGAACTTAACAAGTGCAGTAGCAGGAGCTACTGAAGCGTACTTATATACTCCATACTTCGATTTAACAAGTGCGGCTGGTGCAACATTACGTTTCATGCAGAATCGTGATATGAATACTTTCGGTCCTGATTTCTATATTGAATATTGTTTAGACAATAACAACACTTGGACTCGTTTACAACCTGCATTAACAACAGATGCGACAAACTGGTATAACAATGTAGACATTTGGGATGACATCACAGGTGGATGGGTTAAGAGTGAAATCAAGAATTTAGAAAATGCTACAAACGGTGGTACATTACCTAACTTGATTCAGTTCCGTTATGTATTCATTAATAACTTCGGAACAATGGACGGAGTATCAATTGACAACTTCGAATTATTCGTTCCAATTCCTTTATCAGTAACTCCAACAGTTGTAAATACTACAGTTCAAAATCAATTATTATTCCCTGGTCAGCCAGTTAACTTCTCAGGTAATGTTAAAAACAATGGTGTATTTACTGTAAATAACCATATGGCTGTATTATCAATTGATGGTGTCGTTGCAAGTTCTGACTTCGTAGATTACAGTGCAATTGGTGGTTTAGCAACTGATAGCTCTAAACTTCATGCATTCAGTACAAACTGGATTGCTATACCGGGATATCACGAAGTTTGTGTTTATACTTACGATCCAAACAACCAAACTGATAACTACCAATTAGATGATACGACTTGTATAACTGTATTAGTATTTGACTCAGTAACAACAAGTCAATTACCATATTGTACAGGCTTTGAAAGCGGAAGTCAATGGGTAACTGCAAATTCAGAATCTTATGCATACCAAGAATCTTGGCAAATGGGTAACCCTACTAAACCAACATTAAGTGGCACTCATACAGGTGCAATGGCATGGGCAACAGATTTAAGTGGTAATTACAACAACATTGATTCAGCAGGACTATTCTCAGCATTAGTAAGAGTAGAAGCTGGTCACTGTTATAAATTAGAATTCTGGAATCGCTATAAGATGGAATATGGTGCTGATGGTGGTGGGGTTGATTATTCTTTAGATTACGGTCAATCATGGAATAATGTAGATTATGCAGGAACTCCTAACATTCAATTGTACGGTGCTAGTCCAAATTACACTTATGTAACTGCATTAAACCCTAGCAATCCAACAGTATTCGGATTTACAGGTAACAGAACAAGCTGGTTCAAAACTGAAAAAACAATCGATCCAGGTGCTAACACACAAATGATTGTACGTTGGAAATTCGCTTCAGATTACTCAGCAGTAGATGAAGGTTGGGTAATTGATGATGTATGTATTACCGACTTAGGTTTATGTACTCCGTTAGGTGTTAATGAAATTGCAGCTGACAACTTCGGGTTAAGTCAAAACTACCCTAACCCATCAATGACTAACACAGCTATCGATTTCGTTATTCCTGAGTTTGGTCAAGTTAACTTAACAGTTACAGACGTATTAGGACAAACGATCGCGGTACTTGTAAATGGAAATGAAGGTGCTGGTTTACATACAGTATACTTTAATACAGCTACACTTTCTGAAGGAATGTACATGTATACATTAAACTACAATGGAAAAACAATCACAAGAAGAATGGTTGTTACCAAATAATTAAACAATTAAACCCAATAAAAAACCCTGTAGCATACGCTACAGGGTTTTTTATTTAGCAAAAGGCACAATTCAGAATTAGTTGTAATTATAAAATATTGCCAATGAATTAAAAGTTATCCGATAAAATCGTCTTATTAATTGCCATCATCACCTTCCCTTTTAAAGCACGATTCAAAAATGGTGTATTGCGCGATTTAGATTTCAAATCGCTTACATTATACAATACATCTGCAGTAGGATTAAACAAAGTGAAATTAGCAATAGATCCTGCTGTGATAGTTGGTATATCTACCCCAATTACAGAACGAGGATTTATTGAAAGGACTTTTGCAATCTGTTCCGGTTCGATTGCTCCATCAAAAGAAGAGTTTAAAACAGAATATGCTGTTTCTAAACCAATCATTCCAGCTGCTGCATATTCAAACTCCACATCTTTCGATTCACTATCCTCAGGAGAATGATCCGTTACAACACAATCAATCGTACCATCCAATAGTGCTTCTTTTAAAACATCTCTATCAGTGATTCCTCGAAATGGTGGCTTTACTTTATAATTACTATCAAACATGTTTAATGCATCATCAGTAAAAAATAAGTTTGACACATTAACTTCTGCCGTAACTGGCAATTCCATTTGCTTAGCCGTGCGAATAGCATCTACGGCTTCTGTAGTAGAAATTCCGCTACAATGTAATGGCGTATTAGCATATTCTGCTAAACGAATATCGCGTTCTAAAGCGATACCTTCGGCAATTGAAGGAGAGCCTTTAAATCCAAGCTTTGTTGTTATTGCGCTTTCATTAGCTATTGAATCACCTGATAGCGATTTATCATCGGCATAAACAATTACTTTTGCACCAATATTATCAGCATACTGTAAACCTCTTAATAGAAGTCCGCTGTTGTTTATTGCTCGTTTATCATCCGTAAAAATAACAGCACCCCCTAACTGCATATCGTATAATTCAGCCAGCTCCTTCCCTTCTCTATTCACAGTTAAAGCGCCTGCAACAAACACATCTACATTATTTTTTTTCGATTTGCCAATTAAAAATTCGACATCAGCTCTTTTGTGAACAACAGGATTTACAGAAGGCATTAACAATACTGCAGTAAATCCACCTTTGGCAGCTGCAGCTTGTCCACTTTCAATAGTTTCCTTTTGCTCATAGCCAGGCTCTCTGAAATTTGCTTTCATATCTAACCAGCCCGGAGAGATAAAAACACCTTCGCAATTTTTTACATCAACATCCTCACTATATTGCCTATCCGCAGAATGTTCATTTATTTCTGAAACTATTCCATCAATAATTAAAACATCAATCTTCTTACGATTGAATTCAGAACGAGGGTCGGCAACGGTAACACCGTGAAACGCTAATTTCATATTGTTTTCCAGATTCTAATGATTACTATTTCAGCTAAAAACGCAAGTAATGCGATAATTATACAATACTTCCAAAGCGCAATGCCCTCTGAAAGTTGACTTATTTTCTTTGTAAGGCTTCCGCCCTGATCATTAAAAAAAGCAAAGTTCAATAGATGTGATTCTTCTGCTTTTATTTGTAATTCCTCTTCACTCATAAACTTCATATTCGATTCTTTACGATTATAGTTGAATGAAAAAACCGCATTCGTATTATTCGCATTTGTCAGATTATAATAGCCCGCACTTGTAAGCAATCCGTTAGTTGTAATTTGAATTCCTCCATTAATCGTTTTTAATTGCGGCACGATGTCTATTTTATTTTCATCATTTATTAAATGAAGTACATTATCTCCAACAGACAAATTTTCATTTACAAATAACTCATCTTTTTCACCTATGATTGCACTATTCTGCGGAAGGTTCATACTTAAAATAGCCATCTTGTATAGCAATGGTACTATTAAAGCATGCTGCGATAAATTACAAAAAGGACTACTCAGCGGAACTGTAAATAAATACACCTTTCCTTTTCCAACTTTGTATTCTGCCAAGAAAGTTGCACCCGATTCTAGTTGTAACAATTGGTTTCTTCCTGATGCTACTGATGTGTTAAGCGAGTAATAGGCATTAACCTTCGGCAAATCAAGATTTGCTTGATTCTTTGTGGACTCATCAAATACATCATTAAAAATTCCATTCTTAAAATCAAGCTTTGCCACTTTATCATTAGTCCGCACAAGAGAAGCGTAACTATCTCCTATCAAAGATGTCAATGCAGGCGAATAGGAATTTAAATCGATCGCTGAATCTGGAAAACAAATAACCGAACCACCTTTCTCCACAAACTTTTTCAATTCCTCTGCAAGACCATTTGATACTTCTTTTAACTGATTCAAAACAATCACCTGGCTGTTTTGCATCACGGAGTAATCGACTTGATTTAAGGGGACAGAAGAGAATTTAAAAAACGGATCGTTAGCATATAAAGCTTTCAAGTATGGACCAGGATTGTTTCCATCTAATGCCATTACAGAAAGATTTTCTTTCACATTAAACGAAAGAAAATAGTCATCGTCAAAAACAATAGGTTGATCAGTTATCGAAACTTTCATTTTTTGCCAACCCGGCTGAGAAATCCTAAAACTCATCTTTACCAAAGAAGAACTATTCGCAGTAACTGCGCATGAGGCAACTGCTCTTTGAGTTCCATTAATTTTTAATGTAACTGGCACATTATCTAAATCATCTTCGCCACTATTATTTACACGCACAACTAACTCAACTGTTTTATTCAATTGCACAACAGGACTTTCAATCCAACATGAATCGATATAAGCATTGGAAGAATTTTGTACAGGTAGTTCGATAAAGTTTAAGTGAGCTAATGAATCAATTTTGATTTGATCAATATCTGCCGGCGACTTTTGAAAATCTGAGATGATAAAAAGCTCTTTCTCTTCGTTAGCCTGCAAATTAAAAGCATCTAACTGTCGAGCAACAACCTGAGACATTGTTTTTGAGACAGGAGACACTTTAACTCTATCAACCTCATCAATAAATTCTTCTTTGGTTAACAGCCGTTGATGCACTGAAAGAAAATCGTTCGTCAGTAATTGAAATCGTGCTGTTGAAGGATAAGCATTCGCTACTTCAATTGCTTTCTTTTTAGCCACTTCCAGCATTGGCCCATCTTTACTAACGCCTTCCATACTAAAGGAATTATCAACGAAAACAGCGATATTCTTTTGATTCTTAACTTTCTTCTCTGCCGTTAATGGTATAATTGGTTTGGTAAAAGCAAACACTAAAAAAGTTATTGCGAGCAATCGGCAAATTAAAATCAGTAAATGCTTTAACTTATTCAGCTTAGTAGTCTCTTCCTTCAGTTCTTTAAGAAAACGAACATTAGTAAAGCTCACTTTCTTGTAGCGACGAAAATTAAATAAATGGATAAGAATTGGTATCGTTAAAAAAATAAGTCCTGCAAAAAATCCGGGGGCGAGGAACTGTATCGATAGGGCTATCATTTCAAGAGGCAAATTTAAGTAAAAGATGAATTAAAAGTACTAATTCAGCTTATTTCTTTTGAGTTGCCTTTTTCGTGGTATTATTTGAATTGGTACTCGCCTTTTTCTTGACAGGTGACTTAGGTTTTTCAACCTTTTTTACAGCTGGTTTAACTTCACTTTTAGGTTTAGAAACAACTGGTTTCTTAGTGCTAGAAGAATCCTTTATAACAACAGCACCATTATCATCGATCGCTTTAAAAACACTATCCTTTCTTATAACAGAATCATTTTTTAATGCCTCTTGATTGATTCCTTTCAGAGCATTGGCTCTTGATTCATTCGCCAACTGAGCTGATCGAATCATCGCTTCAGCAGCTGCAACTGAATCACGATGACGTTGCAAATCCGCTGCTTTTTCCTCTTCGCTCACCGTACAAGATGTGAGGATAGAAATAAAAAAACTGAAAAGTAGTAGTTGTAATTTATTCATAATTCGAAAATATAAAAATTTGGCATATTAAGGCTTTATTTCAAAATCCTGAAAATCGAACCCTGGATTAACATGACAAGCTGCGAGACAATAATCCTTTTCAGGCTGAACGCGTGAATAAAACCACAGGCCCGCCTTAACCACATGCTGAAAGACTTCGCCATTTGCTAAATCAGGTCCCAAGCGGATAATTCGTTCATTTCCATTATCGTCAACCTCTATGATTTCACATGAAGCACCATACTGATAAAACCAGATTTCATCACTCTTGATTCGATGAGGCAATGTAGCGTGCCCTCCCAACATCAGAAAATAAATAGAAGTGCCTAAATTTCGTTTTCCATTAAAACCATTGAATAATCCTTCCTCATCACTGCGATAAGTTTCTTTATAATAACCACCTTCCGGATGTCCAATCAAACCAAGCTGATCAATAATTTCTTGCGCTTTCATATTTGTTTTTTTTTCAAAATTAAGATTTCCGTGGATAAACAAGTGTGATTTTAAAATTGTTCACTTAGACTGACTAAATTTGTCATATGAATAAAGTCGGTTACCATCAATACAAATCACTGCTACTGAAGATTGCTTTTCTTTTGACTATTTATTCATTTCTTCGATTGTTGTTTTATTTAAACTACCATCAAACGGGTGGCGATAGGTTATTGTTTGATTTTATCAACGGAATACGATTCGATATAAGTGCTGTATGCATATTAATGTCGCCCGTGATATTACTTGAATCATCTCCACTTCCACTCTATTCAAATAAAATATGGAGAGTAATTGCAGATGGGTATTTTGTAATCGTAATTGCTTTAAGTACTTTATTAAACTTAATTGACACAGCATGGTTTGAATATACCGGCAAACGCACAACTGCTGATTTTTTCAGTTTGATTAATTTAGGAGATGATGTAAATAACAATCTTGGCAACTACTTACTTAACTACTGGTATTTATTATTGGTTTTGATAATCCTATTGACTTTATCATTTCTGATGATAAAAAAAATCAATATTCGTTTTAACACAACAAACTTTTCTAATCCTTCACTATTATCCCGCATCGGCATTTATATCATCATCATAGGTGCATCGTTTATAGGAATAAGAGGAGGAACACAACTTCGTCCTCTTAGTATACAAAATGCTATCACAGGTGTAAATCCAAATGAAGTTCCTTTAATTCTAAACACACCTTTTACTATTATAAAATCGTGGAGAGACGAACCAATTCCTTCTGTTAAATATTTAGATGATAACCAGGCAAAGAAAATTTTCAACTACGAAAAAAACTACAGTGATAGCATTTCATTTCAGAAACTAAATGTTGTGGTATTAGTAATGGAAAGTTTTTCGAAACATTTGGTTGGTAGTTTAACTAATAATGAAACGTACACACCTTTTCTTGATTCACTCGCAAAAGAAAGTTTGATTTGCACCAATGCATTTGCAAATGGAAAGCGTTCTATCGAGGGTATTCCAGCAATAATTAGTTCTATCCCTCATTTAGCCGACGAACCTTTTATTACCAGTGCATACAATGTAAATAGAATAAATTCATTTGCTTCTATCCTAGGTAATTCTGGATACTCAACAGCATTCTTCCATGGCGGACATAATGGCACAATGGGTTTTTCTGATTTCAGTAAAGTTGCAGGCTACAGTAAATATTATGGCAAAAACGAATACAAAGGAAGACCTGAAGATGATGATGGACGATGGGGTATTTATGACGATTCGTTTCTGAATTTTATGAATGAAAAAATCAGTGATATGAAAGAACCTTTTCATAGTGCATTCTTTTCACTCTCTTCACACGACCCCTATGTTATTCCTGCTAAATTCAAAAATAAATTCCCGAAAGGAAAAGAAAAATATCACGAGAGCGTTCGTTATGCAGATTATGCTTTAGAATTGTTTTTCAAAAAAGCATCGACAAAGAAATGGTTTAACAATACATTGTTCATCATCGTTGCCGATCATACAGGCCCTTCTAACGGCGACTACTATACGAACTCAGTTGGACAACTAGGTATACCAATTGTTTATTACTGCCCGGCGCTAAAACTAAAAGGGATATACAGCGGCATCACGCAACAAACAGACATTCTTCCAACAGCATTAAAAATGCTTCATTATAAAGGCAAGTTCAGCGCATTTGGAAATCCGATTGATACGGAGAAATCTTTTAATATGAGTTATAGTAATGGTATCTGGCAATTGATTAATGATAATACGTTACTGCAATTTGATGGTGATAAAGCAACAGGTTTTTACAATTTATCATACGATAGCTTATTAAAGAAAAACCTTATAAAAACGAACGTGAATTTCAGACAAGAAGAATTACTTTTAAAATCCTATTTACAACAATTCAGAACTGCGATGATAACTAACACTATTTTTAAACCATGAAAAAAGCTATTGTAATTTACAATCCGATTTCTGGTAAAGGCTTAGGACAAAAAGCTGCAGATGCAATTCGCGATTCGAAACTGAAAGAGTTATACGACTTAACAATTCTAAAAACGGAGTATGGTGGACATGCCAAAGAAATTGCTTTAAAAGGTTTAGCAGACGGAGTTCGTTACTTCATAGCCGTTGGTGGTGATGGCACGATCAACGAAGTCGGATCAGTATTAAAAAACAAAGATGCTGTTTTAGGAATGATTCCGATGGGTTCAGGCAACGGACTTGCTAAACATATAGGCATGAGCACAGATGTTAGCAAAGCCATTACACAATTATGCAACACATCCGAAAGTAGTATTGATACATTAACAATAAACGGTCGCTTTGCTGTTAACGTATCAGGATTTGGCTTTGATGGATATGTGGCCTATCGATTTAATCATCATGGTAAAAGAGGGCTCTCTACCTATACTAAAATTGGACTCACAGAATATTCCAGATATCCTTTACAAGAATTTGAAATTAAGTTTGACAATCAGACAAAGGAGGTAAAAAAACATATGCTGGTAATTGCAAATGCAAGTCAGTTTGGCAATGCAGCAATTATAGCTCCTACAGCAGATTTAACAGATGGAATCATTGAATTAGTCGCAGTTGAGTTACCGCCAGTATTGAAAATACCTAGTATCTTATACCGACTCTTTAATGGCAAATTGAAAGACAACAATTATATACAAACTTACAAATGCAATTCGTTTGTAGCAAAATCAAATAAGCCAGTGCATTTACATATCGATGGTGAATCGATGGAGCCAGTACAAGAAATAAATGTTTGTATTGATCCCAGATCATTAACTATTTTAACTCCACAAAATGTTAGATAGCAATTATTGGCAAGAACGCTACAAAACGAATCAAACAGGATGGGATGCTGGCACTATTACCACTCCAATAAAAGAATACATCGACCAGCTGAAAGATAAGTCAATTAAAATATTAATCCCTGGTTGTGGCAATGCACACGAAGCATCATATCTATGGCAACAAGGATTTATAAATGTTTTTCTTTTGGATTATGTAGCGGAGCCATTGAATAATTTTAGCAAACAGTTTCCCGATTTTCCTAAAAGCCATTTATTACTAAAAGATTTTTTTGAGCTCGATGAAAAATTCGATCTGATTATTGAACAAACCTTTTTCTGTGCTTTAGAACCTAAATTGAGAACTTCGTACACTGAGAAGATGTACCAGATTTTATATCCCGAAGGAAAACTTGTAGGTGTCATGTTTAGCTCAGAATTTAAGAAAGAAGGACCACCCTTCGGAGGCACTAAAACCGAATATCAAGCTTTATTTGAACGTTATTTCGACATAGCTAAAATGGAAGAATGCTACAATTCCATTGAGCCACGTAAGGGGAATGAACTCTTCGTAGTTTTATGTCCGAAAAAATCAGTAAATAATACGTAAATTCGCAGAGTGAAATACTTGAAATACATACTTCTACTAATTGTATTTACTTGTCAGAATAGTTTTGCTCAATTATCAGCAACTGACCAGTATGGAGATAGTTATTATTGCTATCAAAATGGGTATTATACACAGGTTTTCGGATTTCAAGTGCCTGACGAGTTCAATACACATTTGTACGATACTTTAGAAACCTGGTTGGGTACACCCTATCGCTCCGCTGGTATGTCATTGAGCGGAGTCGATTGCTCAGGATTTGTTACTTGCATGTACAACAGTTTTTACGGTATAAAATTGAAAGGCAGAAGATGTTCTGAAATTTACAAAGAAGTTGATAAGGTTGATAAATCAGAATTGAAGGAAGGGGATATTGTTTTTTTCAAGATTAGACATTCAGAAGTTTCACATGTAGGATTATTTTTAGGCAATGATAAATTCATTCATTCGAGTACTTCTAGCGGAGTAATAATTAGTGATTTGAAAGAAGAATATTATAAAAAATACTTCTGGGGTGGCGGGCGATTAAAAGAATTTTCACGAATAACTGAATACCAATAATAAGAAAATGAATCAACCTAGTTTAATACTCACTGCAGTTCAAATAAAGCAACGAATTGACAGAATTGCATATCAGATATATGAAGATTCAAGCCATGAACAAGAGTTAATTATTGCCGGCATCAGCAATAGCGGCTACCGTTTCGCAGTTTTATTGAATGATGTTTTAAAGTCGATTTGCCCTATTCCAACAAAGCTCATTGAAATTAAATTAGACAAAGAAAATCCCACACAATATCAGCTTAATCCTAATCATCAGATTTCCGACTTTAAAAACAAAACAATCATTATTGTTGATGATGTTTTGAATTCAGGCAAAACGCTGATGTATAGCCTTAAGCCCTTTTTAGAGGGAGATGTGAAGAAAATAAGAACAGCTTTGCTTGTAAACCGAGACCATAAGCGCTACCCGGTTGCTGCGGACTTTGTAGGCATTACGCTAAGCACCACGCTTCAAGAACATATCCGTGTTGAACTTACAGAAGGTAGTGAGGCCGTTTACCTCGAATAATTAGCGTTAATGATTTGTTAATGGCACATTTGTTTAATCTCAAATAATTTATTTTGCAAAAAATCTTTCAGATGTATCGGATTAAACTCAAACTGGGATTATTACTTTCATTTTTAATACTTGGACTTACCAGTTTTGCACAAAATGCATTTCTATCGGCCACCGCATCCAAATCGACTGTTGGCGTTGGTGAACAATTCCAAGTAACGTTTACTTTGAATTGCGATGGACAAAATTTTCGCTCGCCCGATTTAAGCAGCTTTAATGTATTAAGCGGACCTAACAAAAGCAGTAGCATAAGTATCGTTAATAATTCCTATACACAATCAATATCCTTTACGTTCTTTCTACAACCCAAGGCAGAAGGAAATTTTAAAATAGGACCTGCCTCAATTGAAGTACAAGGTAAAAGAATTAACTCCAACATCATCAACTTAACGGTTGTTAAAGGCAATCCGCAACAAGGAAACAACCAAAATAACAATAACCAAGGCAATAATCAGGCTTCAGGAATAACTGACAAAAATTTATTTGTAAGGGCTATCGTAAATAAGTCAAGTGTTTTTGAAGGAGAAGCTTTAACAGTTACGTTTAAAATCTATACAAACATTGATGTTAATAGTTACACTGTTTCAAAAGCGCCTGCGTTTAATGGATTCTGGAATCAAGATATTGAAATTCCTAACCCACCACCAACCAGTGTTGAAGTAATTGATGGTGTTCGTTATACCACCGCCGTTATTAAGAAGGCAGTGCTGTTTCCGCAACAATCGGGTGTACTTACCATTGACCCGATGGAACTAGAGTGTATAGCAAGGATACGTGTAAGGAATCAGCGCATGGCGGATCCGTTTGGAATGTTTAACGATCCATTTTTTAGTGATGCCTTTGGTGGTGTTCAACAAGTGAAATGCAATGCGAAGAGTATTCCTGTAAAAATAAATGTGAAAGAATTACCAGGCACTGCTCCTACAACATTTAGTGGTGCTGTAGGCTCGTTAACGTTTGATGTGAGTCTGGATAAAACAGTAACGAAAGAAAACGAACCTGTTAATTTGAAATTTAAAATAGCTGGTAATGGTAATCTTAAATTAGCCACAGCTCCAGATGTAAGTTTCCCTGAAGACTTAGAAACTTATGATCCGAAGATCGGAGAGAATTACAAAGCAAGTGATGCTGGAGTGAACGGAAGCAAGACCATTGAATATTTGATAATCCCTCGTCATGAAGGAGACTATGAAATACCTCCAGTTACATTTACCTATTTCGACTTAGGAAAACAACAATACGTTTCGAAAACTGCAGGACCTTTTAAAATCAAAGTTGGTAAAGGAAATGGCTCCTCATCGGCCAGCAGTTCAAATGCAAAAAGTGATGTTCAATTATTAGGAAGAGATATTCGCTATTTAAAAACAGACAAACAATTATTTCCTGCTGACGGTGGAAGATTCTTTGGGTCATGGATGTTTTATTTATTAAGCTTATTACCAATAATTGCTGCTGCCGGTGGATTGTATTACAAACGACAATTAGCTTTTAACTCAGCGAATACAACACTATTACGAAGTAAAAAGGCAACATCGTATGCACAAAAAAGATTAGCAGGTGCGGGCAAACTAATAGCAGAGAATAAACATGCAATGGCATTTGAAGAAATCTCTAAAGCACTCTGGGGTTATGCAAGCGACAAACTAACGATACCTGTATCCGAACTTTCCAAAGAAACAATTACAGAACAATTAAGAAGTAAAAATATTAACAACGATGCTATTGGTCGCTTTACAAATTGCATCGCAACATGTGAGATGGCTCAATATGGTGGACTTGATGTTACGTCACAATCGAACAAACTTTACCAAGACGCTATTCAGATTATAACTGATATTGAAGGAGGAATGAAGTCATGAGAAATTATATTTTAACACTACTAATTATTCTTTCATCTTGTTTGCTTTCTGACGCAGCAAATAACATTACCGCTGAGCAACAATACGACAAAGCAAGTAAGCTTTATAAATCGGGTAACTATGCAGAAGCAAGCATGCAGTATCAGAATCTTGTGAATGATGGCAAGAGAAGTACGGCGTTGTTTTTTAACCTTGCCAATTGCTATTACAAAACAGGCGACTATGCCAAAGCGATATTAAATTACGAACGTGCTAAAAAGATTGCTCCTGCTGATGAAGATATAGAGTACAATTTAAAACTGGCAAATGCAAAAGCTTCTGACAAGATTGATCCGATTCCTCAATTATTTTACGAAAAATGGTGGAGTATATTTATCACCACCTTCTCTCCTACTGAATGGTCGGCATTTGCGATTATAACGCTATGGATAGCCGTTGGGATATTTTTAATTTATCTATTTTCAAAAACGGTTGAAAAGAAAAAGAAGAGCTTTTATGCTACTACGATTGTGTTTGGATTATCACTTTGCTTATTCCTAGTTGCAAGATCGGCTAATAAGCTAATTTATAATTATTCATTTGCCATAATTATGGAAAGCAGCGCTTATGCTAAAAGTGCTCCTGATGAAAAAGGTACTAACTTGTTTTTATTACATAACGGAACCAAGGTAGAGGTTATTGAAGAGCAAGAAGGCTGGAAGAAAATTAAAATTGCCAATGGCAATACAGGCTGGATGTCGAATGCTGCCTTGGAAAATATTTAAGGATGAAAAAAATCCTTTTACTTTCTGATACACATGGCTACCTCGATGATGCGATTCTTACACACATATCTAATGCTGATGAAGTTTGGCATGCGGGAGATATCGGTACTATTGAATTAACAGATCGAATTGCTGGCATAAAACCTTTGCGAGCTGTTTATGGTAATATTGATGGTCATGTTTTGCGTTCGGCGTTTCCTTTGGATTTGTTTTTTAATTGCGAAGGATTAAAAGTATTTATTACGCATATTGGCGGATATCCTACCCGTTATTCGAAAGTTATCAAAGAAAAATTAGTGATGTACAAGCCTGATTTATTCATTTGCGGACATAGCCATATTTTGAAAATAATCAGAGATCAGCAATTAGGATTATTGCATATTAATCCGGGTGCAGCGGGTGTCCACGGTTTTCATAAAATGAGAACCATGATACGCTTTGATATCAACAAGGGTAAAATGGAAAATGTAGAAGTAATCGAACTTGGACTAAGAGGCTCTTTAGCGTAAACGATCTGCAGAACGTACTAAATCATCATCCTTTTTAATTCCACGAAGAGCAAGGACAATAAACAATGGTATAAGTACAACAATCGCTGTGAATGGATATAGCTTAAACTGATACCCAGGTCCTGATAAAGCTCTAAGTGTATTTACTCCTGATAAGAAAAATCCGACCCAAGCAAGCGATAATAAGAGCATTATTTTACAAAGGCCCATTTGCTTTTTTCTTGATTTATACATCCAAGCAGTAATAAGCGAAAGAAATCCGACCAACAAAAGTATCAATCCAAGATAAGGAGCATTAGAAATGACAGAATCCTGACCTTTATCAGTCCCCATTATTTTCCACACGGTAACAGTATAGGCTTTAGTATTTAAAGCAGTTTCACCAGGGGTTAGTTCATACAATTTAACAGAGGCTACAGTAAAACAAATAGCAGCTATCAGAGCAAGATATAAGGTTTGGATGCGTTGTATCATGGGGACTAAATTATCTAAAATCGATAAATGTGCTGTAAAAGGACACAAGTCTTGTTAATAAAAAATATGATTTTTAAAAAGTTGCTTGACTTTGTATGTTAAAAAGCCGTATTATTGTAGTGTAATTGCTTGTCTAGCAATTTTGTTCTGTTACCTCTTCGAATTGTCGAAGAAATCACAACTCCCACCTACTCTCATTAAAAAATTGTAACGCTGAAGAGCGTATATGTTTTTACAAACCCTTAAAGAAATATTATGTTTGACATCATTCAATTGAATGAAAAGCTATTGCCTGAACTAAAAGAACTGGCGAAAAAATTAAAAATTGAAGCTTTTGAAAATCTTAAAAAACAAGATTTAGTTTACAAAATTCTCGACCATCAAGCCTTGCATCCAGATATCGATTATGCTGGATTAGGTATTGATGCACCAACTACAGTGGAATCATCAAAGCCAGCTCGTGCTAAAAAGACAGCTCCGAAACAAGAAGAGCAAGAAGTAAAAAAAGCAAAGCCTGCGAAAGAAGAAAAAGTAGAAGTTATTTCTGAAAATAAGATTGCATCTTCTCCACGTGTTCATACCGATAATAATGATGGTCGTCCAAAGCGAATGCGAATTATTCCTGGCAAACCTGAAGGCGAAGAACGAGTTATTGCTCCTGCTAGACAAACAGCGCCAGCTGTAGTTGCTGAGCCAGCTCCAGTTGCAGCACCTGCTGTTGTAGAAAACACTACTCCTGCTCCTACCCAAGAGGTTAAAGAGCCTGCACCTGCACGACCAGCACACGAAAATCAAAAGCCTGCTTACCCGCAACGCGAATTTCAAAACAGACGTCCGGTGCAAAACCAGGAACCTGCATTTGATTTCGGAGGCAATGTACAAACAGAAGGTGTATTGGAATTAATGCCTGAAGGGTTTGGATTCTTACGTTCATCAGACTATAACTATTTACCATCGCCAGATGATGTTTTTGTAGCACAAAATCATATTAAGCAATACGGATTAAAAACGGGTGATACCATTCGTTGTGCGGTAAGGCCTCCCCGTGAGGGCGAAAAATATTTTCCATTAACGAAAATAGAAACCATCAACGGACAAGCACCAGAAATAATTCGCGATCGTGTACCATTTGATTTCTTAACGCCTTTATTTGCGCATGAGAAGTTTAACTTAATTCATGGTCCTTCGAACTATTCAACACGTGTAATGGATTTATTTACTCCGATTGGTAAAGGACAACGTGGATTAATTGTAGCACAGCCTAAGACTGGTAAAACGGTTTTATTAAAAGAAGTTGCGAATGCCATTGCATCAAACCATCCAGAAGTTTATTTAATTATTTTATTAATTGATGAACGTCCGGAAGAGGTAACTGATATGGCGCGCAGCGTAAAAGCAGAAGTGATTTCATCTACGTTTGATGAGCCTGCTGACAGACATGTGAAGATTGCAAATATCGTTTTAGAGAAAGCAAAGAGAATGGTTGAATGCGGACATGATGTATGTATCTTATTAGACTCCATTACACGTTTAGCACGTGCGTACAATACAGTAGCACCTGCCTCGGGTAAAGTATTATCAGGTGGTGTTGAAGCAAACGCATTACAAAAGCCTAAGCGATTCTTTGGAGCTGCTCGTAAGATTGAAAATGGTGGATCATTAACGATTCTTGCAACAGCATTAACAGATACGGGTTCGAAGATGGATGAAGTAATCTTTGAAGAGTTCAAAGGAACGGGTAATATGGAATTACAGCTAGATCGTAAGTTAGCGAACAAGCGTGTATTCCCTGCTATTGACTTAGTAGCATCAAGTACACGAAGAGATGATTTATTATTAGACCGTGAGATGTTACAGAAGATGTGGATTTTAAGAAATCACTTAGCGGATATGAATCCGATTGAAGCAATGGACTTCTTACTCGACCGAATGCGTGGTACTAAATCGAATGAAGAGTTTTTAATCTCGATGAATTCGTAATTGAATTTGAAATATAAAAGAAAAGGCTGTCGTGAGACGGCCTTTTTTATTTTGATTACTTACTTTAAATCTAAATTCGTGATACCACTTATTTAGTAATCGAATTTTTAATATTCATTCAAGTGTTCTTTCTTTTTTCTTGCGATCAATCCCTCACGCAACGTACAGAATTCCCATTCCTATTAACGGCGTAATTCCTAAATTCAGCGTTACTTTGGTAATCAAAAAGGCGATAATACGCTAAAGTAGCTGAATACGATGTAGCACTCCACAAGAAACCATAGTACCCTATACTTAAGTACACTCCAACGTTATTGCGATGACCACTGGGCAGAATTGTAAAACTACTGCTATTGCTAGCTCCCGTATTGGGGCTCGCCCAATGAGTAATACCAATCTCTTTCATAGCACCTCCTGCAATCTGACTTTGATAACAGACATTACATGTTGTATCTGCATTAGTGTCTATGGATTTTACCAACATATTCCAATCCCCTTCTTCGGGCACATGCCAACCTGTAGGACACAATCCAGCAGGATCAGCTACCGCATACCAATTATATAATCGTCCATATACAACAGAATTCGAAGTGTCATTATTATAATCAGCATAAGCACCTGTGGTTGTTATTATCCATGCCGTATCAATTAATCCTGTTTGTATAGCAGCCCCGTCTTTATAATGGGTTGTTTTCAAATTCTCTTTCATCCAACATTGAGAACCAATAAGAACCGTGTTGTAAATATTACCATCGATATCTACAACCGTTGAAGGGCAAACATTGGAATCCAAAGTATAATTTATACTATCGATAGTTGTAATTGGAATAGCCAATACACTTCCATTCGTGTAATAAATATTCATGTTAGTTTGTGCTAACACATTATTAGTTGAAATTAATACTGTTAAAATGGCTAATATTTTTCTCATTTGATTTTTCGTTTTTAATCCTTTACACAACGAACAGACAATCCAGCAGATAAAGAGGCTAGATAATTTTTTATTAAACTATTATTCCAACTTAGTTTAACGCTAACACCGTCGTAATAATAAAGATTATATTGAATAGATGTTGACCACCACTGGCTTGTATAAGTTAGATTTTGGAAATCACCATATTCATCTCTATAGCCGCCTGGCAAAGCTGAAAATCCCGTAGTATTGGTGGCTCCAGTATTCGGACTAAGCCAATAAGTAGTTCCAATTTCTTTATATGCGCCGCCTTGATTCGTATTTAATACTAATGAAGTATCAGCGTTACTGTCTACTGTTTTTATTAAAACATTCCATTCTGACTTCGATGGGATATGCCATCCAACAGGACATAATCCAGCAGCATTAACTATTGCAGGAAAATTATAAAGTTTGCCATAAATGTTAGATATCGTAGAATCAAAATTATAATCTTCACATGCTCCTGGGTTAGTAAGCATCCAAACATTGCTAGCCAATCCTGTTAATATGGGAGCTCCATTTTGGTAATGACCTGTTTTTAAATTCTCTTTCATCCAACATTGATAACCAATTTGAATTGTGTTATACATATTTCCTTCTACATCAGTAACGGTAGTTGGACAATTAACACTCTTGTAAGTTATCGTATCAATATCATTTATTTGATACTGAATCTTTGATCCATTATTAAAATAAATATCCATTGTTGATTGAGCATATAGAGCTTTACAACTTATCAGCAATAAAATCAGCAGATATCTTTTCATAATTACCTTTAATAAAATAAATCAATAGAAAACCAAGTTAGATTAATCTTGCGCACATCGAACAGATACACCGTAAGCTTTTTTTATAAACGACTTGAAAATATTTGTTTTATTATAATACAAAGCGTGATAATAACTATCGGTGGAAGAATACTGATTAGCGCTTTGCCAATATCCCAACACTCCTAAATCCATATAACTGCCATAATTGTCTCGAAAACCCGCTGCTAATCCAGTAAAACCACTGCTGTTAGTAGCTCCTGTATTTGGAGTAATCCAATGTGACAATCCAGTTTCTTTCATTGAACCTCCAACAGTGCTTCCCTGAAAACAACCATTGCATGTGGTATCCGCTGTCAAATCGATAAACTTAATTAAATAATTCCAGTCAAATTCATTCATCACATGCCAACCTGTAGGGCATAAACCAGAAGGATTTGCAACTGCATACCAATTATACAATCTACCGTAAACTGATGAAATCGCCGTATCGTTGTTATAATCTGAATAGGCACCAATCGTTGTAGTTTGCCAATCGGCATTACTCAACCCAGTCGAAATTGAAGAGCCATCGTTGTAATGAGTAGTTCGCAAATTCTCTTTCATCCAGCATCTATTACCAATCGCAACAACACTATAGTTGTTTCCATCAACATCAGTTAAAACAGGACATGTAGTTGAATGATAAACGATACTATCTATACTATCCACACTAAATGTAGTTGCATTACCGTTCTTAAAATTCACACTCATGTATGTTTGAGCATTCACTCCAGTAACGAGAACAATTAATAACAACAATATTTTATTTTTCATATTGACCTAAGTATCATTTATTGAATTACCACTTTCTTACTAATAACCTGTTGTTCCGTTGATAGCTTAATCAGATACACACCTTTTATAGTTGCATCCCATTGCTGCGTATAGCTTCCCGACCCTTGCTCCCCTATATTTCGTTGCTCGACTAATTTCCCATGTAAATCATAAATAGCCAATTCTAATTTCTGATGTACAGGCAACGTGTATTTAATTTGCACATCACCGCTCGAAGGATTAGGAAATACTTCCATGTTAATGGCAATATCTGGCACTTCTGAAAGCGACGTAATATAAGGCAAGTATTTATAACTTATAATGGCTGTTGTATTCCAACTTACAAGCGTGCCATTAGTTAAATGCATTTGCATATCCGTGCTTGAAAAATCAATATGCTGCACATCGATTAATGGGTATTGCCCATTTGTGCCATTTGTGAAATTGAAATAAATTGATTGTGCTTTTGAGAAAGAGGATATAGCTGCTATCATTATTAATAGCAATGCGATTTTCTTCATAGGTTATGATTTATAATCGAAGATAATAAAATAAAATAAAATATAAAAAATTATCAACAGGTGCTAAAACACATTCTATTATTAATCTCTAATTTTTTTTATTTATTTGATGATTTTCTAAAAACAACAAATAGAAACCCTCTATATAATGAATTAAATTTGTTTCAATTCTAACCCATCAAATGTTCCAGAGCTCATCATCAACATCACATCCCCATTTTTAGGGATTGAATGAAGGTGATTTTTCAAGGCTTCTGTCGTATCAATCACAATGATATCTTCTCTTGCAAATGATTTGCGAACCTGCTCAACTGTTATTGGTGGAAGTTTTTTATGCTCGATGGTATGTGCATTAAAATACACGATGGCTTCATCCGCAAGATCCATTGAGTTTGCATATTCATCAAGAAAGGCAGCGTTCAAACTACTAAAAGTGTGTAGTTCCATACAAGCAATTAATCTGCGAATAACAAACTGTTCTTTCACCGCCGCAATCGTTGCTTTTAATTTTGAAGGTGAATGTGCGAAGTCCTTGTAAACGATTCGTTCATTACTTCGTGAAACCAATTCTAAACGACGAGCAGCGCCTTTAAAAGTAGAAATGGCTTTATAAAACTCCTCGTTGCTCACTCCTATTTCATTACAAATATTTCTTGCGCCTTCAATGTTCATCAGATTATGTTTTCCGAAAACCATTAATGAAACTTCACCTGAATCTGTTTTTAAATAAGTAATTCCATCTCGAATTTCATGAGCAGGAATAGCATAAGGAAATTTCTTCACTGTACTTTGTGCTTCTCTACTAACATTCACTACTTCCTCGTCATTCTCGCAATAAACCAATGTTCCATTAGCAGGCAGCTGACGGACAAAAATTCGGAACTGCTCTACATAGTTATCAAATGTTGGAAACACATTGATATGATCCCATGCAATACCACTCAACAAAGCGATATCTGCATGATACAAGTGAAACTTCGGTCGGCGATCGATTGGAGATGATAAATATTCATCGCCCTCTAAAATAATCACAGGTGCATCATGACTTAAACGCACCATTGTATCGAAACCCTCTAACTGTGAACCAACCATATAATCGAATTGCATATCACACGCACTCAACACATGTAAAATCATGGCTGTGACAGATGTCTTACCATGACTACCACCAATTACAACACGGCGTTTATCTTTCGATTGCTCGTATAAATATTCAGGATAAGAAAATATTTTAAGTCCGAGTTCTTTTGCTTTTACCAACTCCGGATTATCAATGCGCGCATGCATACCTAAGATGATAGCATCAATATCAGCAGTAATCTTTTCAGGAAACCAGCCCATTTCTGCAGGAAGTAAACCTACTCTCGCTAAACGACTTTTTGAAGGCTCATTTATTTCATCATCAGAACCTGTGACGTTATATCCTTTACTATGTAATGCTAATGCTAAATTGTGCATGGCAGCTCCGCCTATCGCGATAAAATGAATTCTCATATTACTGAATTAATATTCAAAGTTACCTTTCAGACGAAATAAAAAATAAACAAACTTGTCGACTTAATAACAATGATTTGTGAAGAGGTGAATTCAAATCAATTAAATACTTTTACAAAAATTTATTTTATGCAATTACATACGATTAATACTGGCTTATTTAAACTAGATGGAGGTGCTATGTTTGGCGTTGTGCCAAAAACATTATGGAGCAAGTCTTATCCAGCAGATGAAAACAACATGTGCACCTGGGCTATGCGTTGCCTATTGGTTGAAGATAATAATCGTTTGATTTTAGTTGATAATGGAATTGGAAATAAACAAGACGAAAAGTTCTTTGGGCATTATTATTTGCATGGCAATGATTCGTTGGATGCGTCTCTAAAATCATTAGGCTATTCAAAAGATGATATTACAGATGTATTCCTTACACACTTGCATTTCGATCATTGTGGTGGAAGTATTGAATGGAATTCAAGTAAAGATGGCTTCCGTCCTGCATTTAAAAATGCAACGTTTTGGAGTAATGAAAAACATTGGGAATGGGCTACTAAGCCGAATGCAAGAGAGAAAGCATCATTCCTAAAAGAAAACATTTTACCCATTCAAGAATCGGGACAATTAAAGTTTATTCAAGAAGGAGATGTATTTTCAGAGGGCATCAACATCAAATACATGTACGGACATACGGATGCAATGATGTTGCCTTGCATCGATTACAAAGGAAGAACGATTGTATTTATGGCGGATTTGCTTCCTGCGACAGCTCACCTTCCAATTCCGTATGTGATGGGTTATGATACTCGTCCGCTGTTAACCTTAGATGAGAAAACGAAATTCTTAAATGAAGCAGTTGCTAACGACTATGTATTATTTTTCGAGCACGATGCCGTTAATGAGTGTTGCACTTTAAAAAACACCGAGAAAGGAATTCGTGTTAATGAAACTTTCAAGTTGAGCGAGTTGTAAAGTTTGGATTTCAGAGACTAAATTAATTACTAGCAGCAAAGCGTAACAGCTTAGAAAAAGTAGTAATGAGTTATATCGTTTTGTTGAAAGCCAATCGACAATTACAATCAACATCCAATAAAAAAGAAAGCACTCCATTGCTGTAATACTAATATTATTTGTAACAGCACCTTTTAGGTTTGTCAGAGATTTCAAAAAATCATTCATAAAGCAAATTATCTTTTCATTACAAAAAGAAATCATTTGAAGAGCTACTGTCCATTGCTGAAATACTATTTGGGCTATCGACAAATAAATAGCAATTGTACTGAGAGGAATTACAACCCAATTAGCGATAATAAAATAGTTAGGGAATTTTCCGAAGAGATAAAGACTTACAGGCAAAGTCATAATTTGCGCAGCTATAGAAACTGATGTAAACTCCCAAACTTTATAGGCTATTACATTTCTTACTTTGCTAAGAGAAAGAATTTTAGGCTGTAAATAAACAATTCCAAAAACAGCGAGGTAGGATAAAATAAAACCTTTATCAGTTAAATAAAATGGATTGAATAATAAAAGCGCAAACATAGAAAGCACGAGCGAATTATAAATAGGACTGTTTCCATTAATCCATTTTCCAAAAATCACCACTGTTAACATTGTCGCAGCTCGAAAAACTGAAGCTGAAGATCCTGACAAGATACTATACAACCAAATCAAGATTAACATGATTAAAAAATAAAAATGCTTGGTGTATTTATTTCTTTCAAGCTTACCAAACAAAGTCACGAGCAACAAATAAATCACTCCCACATGCATACCTGAAACCGATAACACATGCAATGTCCCGGAATCGGTGTATGCTTTATAAACTGATTTAGAAATATCATCATCATCACCAATTAGCAGCGCAGAAGCTACGGCATACGCATCATAGTTTCGAATAGAATTATGCAAAACCACACGACAACTTTCGCGGCAGCGATAAGCAATGGAAAAAAAATAACTACCTTGATTACGAGAAATTAATTTCCATTCAGATGATTTTATATGCGCCTGCTGATAAATTTGCTTGTTGGCCAAATACTGACGATAATCGAAATTAGAGTTGGGAATATTTTCAATGGATTTAAAAACAAGATTCGCTACTATTTTATCTCCGTACTTTAAATCTAGAGCTTTTGCATCCTTTTTAAAATAAAGCAATATTTGTCCTGATGAATTACAATCACCTACCCTAACCACCTTAGCAAAAACCTTTACAGATTTTGCTCTCATCTCAGGAATCGAATTGATAATAATCTGACATTCTCCTTTTGATAAATTCGAAAAATGATCCGAATAATGGTCCTCACGATGCGCGTATGTATGTATATACCCTAACAATACAAAAACAAAGTGAAATAAAATCTGGCGATTAAAAAACTTAAAAAGCACTTTGT
Organism: Bacteroidota bacterium; assembly: GCA_046052065.1. GTDB lineage: Bacteria > Bacteroidota > Bacteroidia > AKYH767-A > OLB10 > CAINEC01. Next base: position 38,291 of record JBJOND010000008.1, read on the forward strand.
ATAATACAATACAAATTTGCATAAGTGCCAATAATAACAAAATACAATTTTCAAAAGACAATCCAACAAGATTGAGTACTATTCCTAGTAGAAAGGGAATTAGAATCCGAAGGACAGGAACTGCTTTAAAGAGTGGCCAATTATGAGCATGGGTATAATTCACGATTGCAAAAATAAATCGATGAATTATGAATATCCGATTTTAAGTATTTACAAACGACTATGTTAATGGGCTCCCGATGCATCGGGATGGGCTAATTTGATAATTTGCTAATATGCTAATTGGCTAATAGGCTAATAGGCTAATAGGCTAATTTAAAATATGAATACAATTTAGTCCTTAACACACCTGACAGAAAAGCCATAAGTTTCTTTGAAATTATTTCTACCTAAATCATTACTTGAGGTATTCAAAGTACGAAAATACGCCCCCGTTAGTGAATCTTGCGTTGCTGACCACCAAAAACCAACAGCATAAATATTAAAATACGCTCCCGTTGGTAAACGATATCCTCCAGGTAATCCAGTAAATTCACTTGAATTAGTAGCATCCACATTCGGAATCGCCCAATGACTAAGGCCAATCTCTTTCATCTTCCCTCCAGCAATTGAATCACCACCCAAATAATTAGCGAGCTCTGTCCACTCAGAATCACTTGGTGAATGCCAATTTGTAGGACATAACCCTAAGGGATTCGTTACTGCAAACCAATTATAAAGTTTACCATACACTACCGTTATAGGCGGATCATTATTATAATCGGCACAAGCACCTGTAATATTTGTTTGCCATTCAATATCATTCAAATTAGTTTTAATATAGGCACCATTTCTATAACGAGTTGTTTTTAAATTCTCCTTCATCCATGTTTGATTTCCAATCTTTACTTCGTGATAAACATTGCCATCAATATCATTAAATGTCACTTCGGAAGTACCACCACCGTTATTAGAAACACTAGGCTTGTCATCATCAGCACAGCCTAAAAAACAAACTAATGCAAGTCCAAGAATCAGGAATTTAACTTTAAGCAAATCCTTCATATCAATTTGAATAAATTATTAACCAATTAGTTTTTAATGCATCGAACAGACATACCGTATCTTCGATCCCATGATGAAATATTTGATTCACTATTGTCAAATCTCATATTAACTGCACTACCATAAGAACCTGACATCCCTGCATCAGTTGAGGACCACCACAACCCCGTAGTTCTTCGACCAGAATAGGTTCCAGCAACGATGCGAGTTCCAGCGGGCAACGCATTAAAACCTGTTAAATTATTTGAACCAGTATTCGGAAAATCCCAATGAGAATAGCCCGTTTCTTTTAAATAACCTCCGGCAACAGTTTGTCCACCCAATGCATCAATTAACTCTACCCAATCTGAATCGTTAGGCACACGCCATCCAACAGGACATAAACCAGCAGGATCAGTAACAGCGTACCAGTTATATAATTTACCATAGACATAATCACCTGCAGTATCATTATCCCAAGAAGTATAAGCAGGAGTCGTTGCAGTATTCCAATAATAATTATTTAATCCAGTTGCAATATAACCACCAAGTTTATAATGTGTAGTTCGGAGATTCTCAGCCATCCATGTTTGATTTCCTATTGTTACAGTCTTATAAAAATTGCCATCAAAATCATTCATGGTACCTGTATTAAACTGTAAGCAAACTTGAAAATTGGCCACTTGTGGTGTTCCATTCAAATTTAACAATTGCGTACTTGAAGTTTGAAGTGGAATTCCTGCACTTAACACTACACTATTTTCACAAACAATGGTAGAGTAAAACCCATTGTTAGAATAAACAATTTCATTTCCATTAATAGTAACATAACTAGCAGCTAATAAATTATTATTGCAATCAGTAATCTGTCCTGAAATATTGGTGTAAACTAATTGACTTGTATTAACAAAAACCGAATCGAGATTAACATCTGATGAGAATGGACCAATTATCGAAGTATACAAATCAACCTTATTTCCACTGCAATATTTACTCGCTGTTAGTTTTAAGTTTTTATTCTTTGGAACAAATCCCCTTACTCTACCAGCTGAATTTGTAATGTCTATTCCGGATGACTGCGATGAAAGATCAGTTATTGTAACAACTAATCCTGCTATTGGTAAAGATGATTGAGAATCAAAAAACTTACCTGTTAAATTAATATAGTCAAATGGATAATCGGCGTTCCAAAAAGAAAAATGACTTACATTGCCAATATATACATTGTTTATTAGCGTAGCTGTGGATTCCTTTTTCCAAACTCCTAATGTTTCATCTAACGACCACAATGGAATAGTTGAAGGGGCATTCGCCATTAATGAAGCAGGTACTACTAGCCTAATTTCCGCGGTTTTACCATTCGCTATCTGTAGCTTTTGTCCACTGTTGCTCGTTAATTCAACTGCCATCATGCCATAAGAAACTAATCCGTAAGAATTAGCGCTATCAACACCAACAAGACTTCCAGGCATTTCGCTTCTGAAATTTGGGCGCTCTGGATTTATATGCTTAATTGAAACGTTCACAACACCATTATATGGTACATTGTTCAATTGAATACTATTGGGATCTATTGTAACTGAAACTCCTGAAGCAGACACAGTGCCCCCATCAATACTATTAAATGAACCAGTGATAGATTTAGCAAGCAAAGTAATCGACAATTCATTATTTTCTTGCTTGGGGATAAAGCTTCTGATGCCTTTATAAAAACCTGTCTTTTCAACGGTAACCGTACCTAATTTATCAAATGCACTAATAGCGCTTAAGGCAAAAACCCCCATGTTATCTGTTGTGGTAGATTTATTTCCACTCTTAACATTAGCGCCAGAAATTGGCTGACCGTTTTCATCAAGAACACGACCAATTGCATTAATGGTTATACCACTTCCAAAATATTCACTAGCAGGCAATCCTGATTCTATTTCTGTTACATCGTCTTTCTTACAAGAATAAAAAGTTGTAATAACGAGCAACATTACTATCAATCGATGATAAGCTTTTTTCATAAATTAAAAGAGATTAAGTAAGAATTGTTTTATATTGGTTATATAAAGATAGGATTATTTTCGAAAAACAAATAATTATTGAATTTCCTTTATTAATAATGATGATTAAATATTCAATTTAACATGATGTGCTCTACTTTACAATTTGCTAATTTGAAAATGAAAATGTCTTGTGTGCATGAAGTGCTTTACTTAACAATTTGAAATTTGAAGATAAAATTGTCAAGTAATTGGGAATCTCTTTCTTATCCTAATACCAGGATTAATTATTTAAACTGTAAACTTTTTTAGGATGGGTAATAAAAGCACTCAACTCCATGGGGGGACAGCAGCCCCACCATATCCCGAGAAAACCTCGGGACCGCGGTAAAAATAAACATTGAGAAATATTTATTCAGTTAGTAACCATTTACAAACGTTTAATTTCAATACCCCACCTTACCCAATAATTTTTCTTCCTATTTTTGAAGTATGTCAATTACATTCATAATTCTTCTCCTTACCGTCGCAACTTCCATCATCGGATTTTCCAATCCGACTTTCCTTTCTAAAGGAATGCTTAATCCATATATGGTACATAACCGTAAAGAATACTGGCGCTTGATTAGCTCTGGATTTTTGCACGCAGGTTTTTTCCATCTGCTTATCAATATGATGGTGCTACTTGGATTCGGAACTGTAGTAGAAATGTATTACCGTGAAGCCTTCCCAGCTAATGGGAAAATTTATTTCGCCATTCTATACCTAGGATCAATTTTAGTTGCGAATGTCCCCTCGTTAAATAAACACAAAGACAATGTGTATTATAATTCCCTTGGAGCTTCTGGAGCTGTAGCAGCTATTTTATTCGCTTCTATCTTATTTGATCCTTGGCAAAAGATTTACATCTTCGGAATATTACCATTACCAGGCGTAATTCTTGGTCCTTTGTATTTGTTCTTCGAATACACCATGTCGAAGCGCGGTGGCACCAATATTAATCACGATGCACATTTTTATGGGGCTATTTTCGGATTGCTTTATACTATAATCCTTGATCCATCTATTCTGAAGTATTTTATAAACATATTACTCAATCCTCCATTTTAATGATTTGCGTTAACGGAGCTTTTGTTGAATCATCATCTATCCTTAATCGCGCTACATTATATGGCGACGGTTTTTTTGAATCGATGCGTATTCATAAAAATGAGATTCTACTAGAAGAATATCATCTGCAACGAATAAAACAATCTTCTGAATTATTACAACTGAATTGCACTGAAACATTTCTTCAAGAATTAAAATCAAACATTCATCAAACAATAACTGCGAATCAGCTCAATAGTCATGCGCGTGTACGTGTAAGTATTTACAGATCAGGAACGGGATTGTATGCTTCTACCTCGAATGAAATAAATTATTTGATTAGCGTCAACGAACTGGACAACTTTTATAATTTTTCTGCTAATGGCCTTAATATCCATTTTTACGAAGAGCAAGTAAAATCCGCAGGAAAATACAGTTCCATAAAATCATTAAGCAGTCAGTTGTATGTAATGGCTTCTATCTATGCACAACAACATAACGTTGATGAAGTAGTTATCTTAAATCACCATCAAAATTGTATTGAAGGAAACACAAGCAATCTTTTTACAATATCAAATAATACCATTTACACACCTCCTGTTTCTGATGGATGTGTGGATGGTGTATTCAAAAATTTTCTAATAACTATACTTCAGAAAAATAATTTCAAATTAGAAATTCAAAGTATCTCGCAGCAAGATTTATTAAATGCAGATGAAATCTTCTTCTGCAATGCGGTCCGTGGAATTCGTTGGGTGAATAACTTAGGAAATAAAACCTATCATAAAAGCATAACTCAATCGATATTCGATTTAATGCTACAGCAATTTTAACAACCTATTTGATTACTTTTCTTGCAACTCTAACCAGCGAAGTGTTTTTAAATCGATGGTCTCTTCTAATTTCTGATAGTCGATAGCCGCTTTAGCTAATGCATCGTGCGACTGGTTCGTATCATTCATCAATTCGACAACACCTTTTTTCTTTACTTCTAAATCTTCCAGCTCTTTTTCAATCGTCTCTAACTCGCGTTGCTCTTTATAGCTCAACTTCGATTTTTTTACGGGCGCGACTTCAATCTTCACCTCTTCCTTTTCAGCTTTTTCTGCTTTTGCTTTATCTAGCTTTGCTTGTTGCTTCGCACTAATTTCAAACAACTCTCGATAATCCGTGTAATTACCATGTATATCTTTTACAACACCCGTCCCATCTAACACAAATACATGATCTACTAATCGATCCATAAAATAACGGTCATGCGTTACCATTAACATACAACCTTGATAGCCTTCTAAAAATTCTTCAAGAATATTCAACGTAACGATATCTAAATCGTTGGTAGGCTCATCTAAAATTAAAAAGTTCGGATTCTTTAAAAGAATTGTCAATAAATACAAACGCTTCTTTTCTCCCCCACTTAACTTCGATACAAAGGCATGTTGCTTCGCGCCTGAGAAATTAAAGTGATTCAAAAATTGAGAAACTGCAATCCAGTTACCATTACCTGTCTCCACATACTCTGCAATGTCTTTTACCACATCAATCACCCGTTTGTCTTCTGGCAACTGCATTCCCTGTTGCGAGTAATATCCATAAACAACAGTCTCACCCGATTTAACTCTACCTTTATCTGGCTTAATCAACTCCATGATGATATTCAACAAAGTGGATTTACCTGCACCATTACGACCAATCAATCCAATTTTTTCTCCACGCTTAAACGTATAAGAAAAATCTGTCATTAGCGTTTTACCATCAAACGATTTACATACATTTTCCAACTCCAGAATTTTACTTCCAAGTCGGTTCATCTGCATCGTAATCTGCATCTTCGACTCCGTCTTCTTGCTTTTCGCAACTTCTTCTACATCGTAAAATGATTCTTGACGTGATTTCGATTTTGTAGTACGGGCCTTGGGCTGGCGACGCATCCATTCTAATTCCTTACGATAGGTATTGCGTGCCTTATCAACTGTAGCTCGCTGCTGCGCTTCACGCTCTTCTTTCTTTTCTAAATAGTAAGCATATCCGCCATTGTAGGTAAAAATCTTTCCATCTTCTAACTCGGCTATCGAATTACAAACGGTATCTAAAAAATAACGATCGTGACTAATCAATAAAATCGTTTTATTCTGACGCTTCAAATAATTCTCTAACCATTCAATCATATCTAAGTCGAGGTGATTGGTAGGCTCATCCAAAAGCAATAACTCATGATCTTCAATAAGCAAACGTGCCAATGAAATTCGTTTTTTCTGTCCACCGGATAATTGATTAACCGGCTTATCTAAATCATGAATGCCTAATCGACCTAATACCTCTGATGCACGCGCTTCATAATCCCATCCATTCAATGAATCTAGCGTATCCATCACATTTTGCAATTCAACATGATCAACGTCTTCACCTAATGCAAGCAATCGTTCATACTCACCAATCGCATGCAATACAGGATGACCAGGTTCGAAAATACAATCTAGAATAGAAGCTCCAGGGGCAAAAAACGGATCTTGCTCCAGATAACCCATTCGCAAATCAGAGCGATAAGAAACCTTACCTGAATCAGGAGTATCCCTACCTGCAATGATACGCAATAGGGTTGTTTTACCACTTCCATTTGCTGCTATCAAGGCAAGCTTTTGTCCTTCATTCAATGAGATATCAAGATCAGAAAATAGCGGTTTCTCATTAAACGACTTACTGATTTTTTCGGCGGTAAAAATATTCATTCGGTAAAAGTACGGATTGCGGTTCAATTGTCGATTGTGGGAATGATTATCTTTGTTGCAAGATGAACATTCAATTGCAAAAAGCTAAATCGGAGGATATTCCACTGATAACATCATTAGCTCATAGAATCTGGAAAGCCTACTACCCTGCTATCATAACACATGAGCAGATTGATTATATGCTGGACAAATTTTATTCGGCCACATCGTTGGATGAACAAATGAATGATGGACAGGATTTTTATTTGATTAATAGCGATGGTACTTCTGTTGGATATCTTTCCGTTGCTCAACAAAATCAAGGAGACTATTTTCTGAATAAATTTTACATCGACCCTAACGAGCACAGAAAAAATATTGGAGAAAATACCTTTTTGCTTTTGCTCGATTTACTTCCTGATTTGAAAACAATGCGTTTAACAGTTAACAGGAGTAATTTTAAATCGATAAACTTTTATTTTAAATTAGGGTTTATAATTGAAGAAGTAAAAGATTTTGACATTGGTAACAACTACTTCATGAATGACTTTATCA
>JBJOND010000009.1:0-44362 GCA_046052065.1 Bacteroidota bacterium
CGATTAAATAAAGAAATCGAGAATTCTTTTTATCCGAATCAATACGACAATTTATCAAACCGTACTGCGCACTATGAGCAAACAGGTCCTGAAATCTGGGAACAGACAGAAGGAAAAATCACGCACTTAGTTGTAGGTTCTGGTACAGGTGGGACTATAACGGGTACGGGTATGTACTTGAAAGAAAAAAATCCGAATATTAAAATTTGGGGTATCGATACATATGGTTCTGCTTTGAAGAAATTTCATGAAACAGGAGTTATCGATCAGAACGAAATTCACTCTTATGTTACAGAAGGCATTGGAGAAGATTTCATTCCTGAGAATTACGACTTCAGCATCATTGATCATTTTGAAAAAGTTACTGATAAAGATGCGGCTGTTTATACTCGTGACATCTGCTTGCAAGAAGGAATCTGGGTTGGAAACTCTGCTGGCGCTGCTGTTGCTGGATTAGTTCAATTGAAAGATCAATTAACAAAAGATGATGTAGTTGTTATCATTTTCCACGATCATGGTTCTCGTTACATCGGCAAGATGTTTAATCCGGAGTGGATGAGAAAGATGGGGTATAGTGAGTAATTTGCTAATTTGACGATTTGCCAATTTGAAAATTTGAAGATGAAATGCAGAAGCGTGCTTGAAAAGTTCTGCTTCGCATGAAATGCAGAAGCGTGCTTGAAAAGTTCTGCTTCGCATGAAATGCAGAAGCGTGCTTGAAAAGTTCTGCTTCGCATGAAATGCAGAAGCGTGCTTGAAAAGCTCTGCTTCACATGAAATGCAGGAGCGCACTCTGTCTCGCATGAACTATTGAGGCATTACGAAAGATTTTTATGATTACCGATCAGCTAGGAAGAGAAGTACTTTTAATATTGCCAGCGAAACGAATTGTTTCGTTGGTGCCGTCGCAAACGGAATTGCTTTTTGATTTAGGACTAGATACTGAAGTTGTTGGCATTACTAAATTTTGTATTCATCCTGAACATTGGCTTCAAGAAAAAACAATTGTTGGAGGCACAAAGAATTTTCATACTGATAAAATCAAAGAGCTACAACCTGATTTAATCATTGCTAACAAAGAAGAAAATACGAAAGCGCTTATTGAGGAATTAGCACTTAACTATCCCGTTTATATTAGTGATGTAAACACTATTGAAGATGCTTTACAAATGATTGCTGATGTCGGAAAGCTGACCGGAAAATCAACATCAGCGGAGGACTTAATTTGTGACATCAAGAATGCGAGAGATAAGTTATCCTCTAAAAATCAAACAAAAAAATCCTGCTATTATTTTATCTGGAAAAACCCTTGGTTAACAGTGGGTGGCGATACATTTATCAATGCCATGATCGAAGAAGCGGGCTTTGTTTCGCTTTCAAAAAACCAAACGCGTTATCCTGAAATCGACCTTAACAATATTGACAAACAACCTGATTTTCTATTGCTATCAAGTGAGCCCTACCCTTTTAAACAGGATGACGCTGAGTTTCTACAAACAAAGTTTCCTGCATCAAAGATACTTTTCGTTGATGGCACTTACTTTTCCTGGTATGGCTCGAGATTAACAAACGCTTTTGGCTATCTTTCTCAGTTGCCACTTGAATAACCCAGTATTTAATTGATTAATTACCTTTGCCATTCAATCTAATCGACTTGAAAAAGGTTCAAATTTGTTTTACCATTCTGATGCTTGTATTATCACTTCAGAGCTATTCCCAAAAAGTGGGATTAGTACTAAGTGGTGGTGGCGCAAGAGGATTTGCGCAGATTGGTGTTTTAAGGGCCTTAGAAGAAAATAAAATTCCGATTGACTACATTACTGGCGTTTCTTCAGGAGCATTAATTGGTTGCTATTACGCAACAGGGACATCACCTTCGCAACTTGAACGATTAGTCACACAAAAAATATTTGCCAAGCGAGCAGAGGGCCAATTTGATGAAGACAACCTTTACTCTTTTTTAAAAAATCCTGTTGATGCAAGCTGGATAGAAATTAAATTAATCAGTGATTCTGTATTCAAAACACAATTACCAAGCAATGTGGTGAATGCTGCTGAAATTGATTTTGCTTTAATGGAAAACCTTTCAATTCCAATTACGCTAGCAGACAATAATTTTGATAGTTTAATTGTTCCATTTCGTTGTGTAGCATCCGATATAACAGCGAAACGCGCAATCATTTATAAGCAGGGCGACTTATCATTTGCAGTACGTGCGTCTATGTCGTTTCCTTTTTATTATGCACCTATGCTGGATAACAACAACATTATTTACGACGGTGGGATTTACAATAATTTCCCTGCAGATGTTTTACAATCAGAATTTAATCCTGATTTAATTATCGGAGTTAACACAGCAGATACCATTGATCGTCCTAGTGAAGTCAATTTTTTAAGTCAGCTGAAATCGATGATTCAACGTTCAACGAATTACTCAACGAACCGCGAACAAGATATTATCATAACTCCTAATGTTTCTGGCATTGGTTTGTTTTCGTTTGAGGATATCAGATCAGCTATCGATAGCGGATATGCGATGGGATTGCGAATGATCCCCTTAATCAAATCAAGAATTGGAAACAGAGAAGCAGACACGTTACTGCTCGCTGAAAAACGCAAACAATTTAGTTTCTCCTATAAAGATTTATTAATTGATTCGATAGCTGTAACCGGCGTTAACACGAAGCAAGCCGATTATATAATTAAAACTATTAACCCGAAAGGAGAATTAATTACAGCCGAAGAATTAAAGCAAAAATGGTTTCGTTTAGTAGCCGATGAAAACCAGCGATATTTATTTCCAAGCCTAAAATACAATCCGCAATCAGGACATTTTATTTTGTGCGTTGATGTACGAAAAAACAAAGGGGTTTCAATTAACTTCGGTGGAAATGTGTCATCTCGACCAATCAACACTGCCTTCATCTCCGCTCAAAAAAACTATTGGGACAAATACAGCTTAAGAACCTTTGCAAGTATTTATTTTGGAAAGCTATATTCTAGCGGACATATTCGAACTCGATTAGATGTCCCCGGAACAATTCCATTTTACATTGAACCATCTGTAACATTAAATCAGTGGGATTTTTATAAAAGCAGCAGTGCATTTATCGAAGATGTAAAACCATCCTATCTTGTTCAGTATGATGAATCTTATTCGATTAAATTAGGAACGCCGCTAACAAATAAATTAAAACTAGAAGGTGGTGCCAGCTTTTTTGAAACGAAAGACAATTATTATTTGACAAGAGATTTTACGCAAACAGATACGAGTGACTTAACAGATTTTAAAGGAAACAGCTATTTTCTCGAGCTCGAGCAAAACACCTTAAACAGAAAGATGTATGCTACAAAGGGCTCTGGTTTATTTGCGCGCTTGCGCTATATCAAAGGAGATGAAAAAACGTTTCCAGGCTCTACAGGAATACTTCGTGATACAACCACTTATTATCATGAATGGTTTCAGTTGAATATAAAATATGAAACTTACTTTAATAGCTTAAGAAGATTTAAGTGGGGCTTGTTTGGTGAATTAATGTTAAGCGGACAGCCATTTTTCTCTAATTACCAAGCAACTGTTTTAGCTGCACCTGCATTCAATCCAATAGCAGATATGCAAACACAATTTCAGGAAACCTATCGTGCACATAATTATTTGGGGCTAGGAATCAAAAATTTAATTAGCATCAACGATAACTTTGATATACGACTTGAAGGATACGCCTTTCAGCCATTCAGAGAAATTTTACAAGAAGAAAATTTTAAATCGCGCTACGGAGATAATTTTGGCAAACGTTATTTCGTAGCTACGTTTAATACTATTTATAAAAGTCCGATTGGCCCAGTAAGTTTAGCCCTTAACTACTACGATAAACGTGAGAATCCAGTTGGAATTATTTTCCATATCGGATACATCATCTTTAACAGGAAGGCAATTTACTAATCTTATTCTACTTCTTTATTTCGCTCTTTACTTCGGAAGTAAATAGTGATAGGCACTCCGCTAAAATCAAAGTTCTCACGCATTTTATTTTCAATATATCGTTTGTAAGACTCATTGATATACTGAGGTAAATTACAGAAGAATACAAACGTTGGAGCTTGTCCTGGTAATTGCGTAATGTACTTAATGCTGATTGTTTTACCTTTTGTTGCAGGAGGCGGGTAATTATGAACGTACGGCAACATCACTTTGTTCAACTTTGAAGTAGCCACTTTTGAAGTTTTGTTTTTGAATACTTGCAAAGCAGTTTCTAAAGCTTTAAATACACGCTGTTTATTTATCACAGATGTAAAAATAATTGGTACATCTGTAAATGGACTTAGCTTATCTTTTATTTTCTGCTCGTAATCACGCATCGTATTCGTTTCCTTTTCTAAGAGATCCCATTTGTTAACGAGAATGACAACACCTTTTCTGTTACGCTCACACAAACGGAAAATATTCATATCCTGAACACCTAATCCATTGGTTGCATCTAGCATCATCAAACAAACATCAGCTTCTTCAATGGCTCTAACGGAACGCATTACCGAATAAAATTCAATATCTTCTTTTACTACTTTCTTCTTTCTTAATCCTGCAGTATCAATCAGTAAAAAATCAAAACCGAAACTCTGATAGCGCGTGTACAATGTATCACGTGTAGTACCTGCAATTGGTGTAACAATCGCACGCTCAACTCCGATAAGTGTATTCAATAAAGATGACTTTCCAACATTCGGCTGACCAATGATTGCAATACGTGGTAATTCAGGATCAATCACATCTTCCGGATCAAATACAGCCACCATATCATCTAACAACTCACCTGTACCACTTCCACTCATAGCTGAAATAGGATATACATCTCCCATTCCCAGCGCATAGAACTCACCCGTTTCATTAATACGCTTTGAATTGTCTACTTTATTTGTAACGAGAAAAATTTTCTTTTTACAGCGACGAAGCATATTCGCCACTTCTTTATCCATATCCGTTAATCCATCAGCAACATCAACAACAAATAAAATAACATTTGCCTCATCAATAGCTAGAGCAACCTGCTTACGTATTTCACCTTCAAAAACATCATCTGAACCAGTAATGTATCCACCAGTATCAATAAGAGAAAATGTTCTTCCTATCCACTCCGCCTTACCGTAATGTCGATCGCGCGTAACACCTGCTGTTTCATCAACAATTGCTTTACGTGACTCTGTAAGTCGGTTAAACAATGTCGACTTACCCACATTCGGGCGACCAACGATCGCAACAATATTTGCCATATTCTAAAATTATATTTCGTAGCCGAATCGCTTCAGCATATTATCATTATCTCTCCAATCATCAGCCACTTTCACCGTAAGCTCAATAAAGACTTGCTTTTCTAAAACTGTCTCTAATTTTTTACGCGACTCCATTCCTAATTTCTTAATTGCTTTTCCTTGATGACCAATAAGTATTGCCTTTTGCGTTTCACGAGCGCAGTAAATAACAACTGATATGCGATCAATCGTTTCATCTTCTTTGTAGGATGTTACAACTACCTCGACCGAATAGGGAATCTCTTGCTGATATAAACTAAGTATTCGTTCACGAACAATTTCTGCTGTAAAGAATCGCATATTACGATCGCTCACTGCTTCATCTTTATCAAAATAAGCAGGGCCTTCGGGAATATCTTTTAATATCTCTACAACGATATTATCAACTGAAAAATTATGCAAAGCAGAAATAGGCAAAATTACTTTGGGCTGTAAGGTCTCTTTCCAAAAGTCAACAGCCTCTTCCACTACACTTTGTTCGGCAGTATCTATTTTATTGATTATGACATAAAGTGGAACCGAAAGGACAGTAAGTTTAACTTTTAATTCTTCCTCAATTTTTCGGTCATTCACCTCCGTTACATAAACCACAACATCAGCATCCGTAAAAGTTTCTTCAACAGCCGCAAGCATTTTATGATGCAATTTATAAGCAGGCTTCATGATGCCAGGAGTATCCGAAAACACAATCTGATAGTGTTCATTGTTTAATATACCTTTGATGCGATGACGGGTTGTTTGTGCCTTTGGATTTACCATCGACAATTCCTGCCCCAGTAACGCATTCATTAGCGTACTTTTACCCACATTGGGCTTTCCAACAATATTTACAAAACCTGATTGATGCATTTGAGTGCAAAGATACCGATTTTATCCGTACAGAATAGAGAATGACCTTCTTAAAAGAGGTTAACTAAGCCAAAGTGAATTCTTGCGTCTCTAAATGATAGTGCTTGATCCTGCAAACTACCTACAGCATAAGTGAATGAAAAGATACCAGCCTTCGTTTCAAAATTAATACCTGTACCTAATCCATAAGGTTGATCATTAAACACTAAAGGCTTCGACTTATCGTCATAATAGGCCTGATTAAAGAACACAAAGAAGAATGAATTCTGTTCAAGCAACAGGCGATATTCTACTTTACCCATTACAAGTGATGAAGCAGAAAAACTGGTCTCGTTAAATCCACGCAACGACTTTAGTCCGCCAAAACGAATCAATTCATTCGAAAAATATTTCTCTACTTGAATATGCGAAGCCGTTGCTCCAATATTTAAAACGCTTGATTTGCCTAACGTGAAATAGTAATCGGCACTCACATCAAATCGATATTGATTTGTTTTTAAGTCGAGAGAATCGTACCAGATATCTGGAAATTTAATATTCTTTTTAATGGTACGCTGACCTGCGGTTCCTGTAATATTTACATCATATCCTTTTGTAGGATTGAATCGATAATCTAAATTTTGCCATTGCAATCCAAGTCCGTAATTGATTAATTGCATATCGGCAACATCTGGCAGTACTAATTGATTTTGATAAGGCTCGGCTGAAATCAGATTGTTCGTTTTTTTACCTACAAATACCTTCACGGAATTATTTCCATTGACCAAATACTGAATTCCTAATTGTCGGTTGACTTCAAACCAAAGCGTGTCCTTTTTAAATAATGTAAATTCACCTTCTATTCCAAAAGGCAAATCGAAAATAAATGGATAGTTAATTTTAATTTTTAAATCTTGCGTACGAGGCTGTGGATTATTCCAATTGAAATCGATGAGTTCTGCACGCCCAAAGACATTCATCAATTTTACTTTTACGTCGCCAGTTAAATACACCTTACCTGATTTAGTATTATCAGATTGAAATCCGACAATACCATTTAACATACTTGCCTTTTTATTTTGCAGATAAAAAACAGGATGGTAGGTGTTATCACCATATTCGATTTCAAAAGGACGTACTTCTGAAACAAAAGGAATCTCTTTAATCCTGAAGGCCCATTTATTAAGTTTGCTTTCAGTGAATAAGTCACCTATGGATACATCCAGGTAATTCAAAAAATAATTTTGATTGAGCCTTGCACTACCTTTAATTACAATGGTATCGAGCTTAAAAAATTGACCTTTCTCAAATAGCAAATCAGCACTGAAATCAGCCGAATCATTATTCAAATGAATATTATATAGCTTTGCTAACGCAAAGGGATATCCGTTATTACAGCCCCATTTCACTAATGCGTTCATAAGCTTATTGTAATAGGCAGGTGTAAATACTGATTTTGATTTTTGAAAACCAAGATTACTTAGCAATTCCTGGTCTTCCATCTTAATGTTTATTGATGAAAACTCAAATTGCTTTCCTAAAGACCAATATACAATGATTACTTCCGAAGTATAATTTACACTATCATAAGATGCAGTTAAATAACCTTTCGACTTTAATTCCGATTCAACTAATTGCAGGGCAGGAATTAAGTTAAGTGAATCAGTTTTGGACTTATTTAACTTCTTTTCAAATGAAGACAATACGTCTGCTTGGTCTTTATTTTTTGCAATGAAACGAACAGGCAATTCAGAAAGCATACTAGCGCTTGACGACGATGCCGAGCCTATCAAAAACAGAAGCAGAAGAGCACGAATTATAACCAAATACTTTCTATTTTTCATTGCTTATAAACGCCAGTCGATGGGTTGAATATTGTTTTTAACGAGATACTCATTCGCTTTCGAGAAATGTCCACAACCACTAAATCCCGTACGCGCTAATGGCGAAGGATGGGCCGCTTCGAGAATTAAATGCTTACTTCTGTTAACGCAAGCCGCTTTTTGTTTCGCAAAATTCCCCCATAACATAAATACCACGTTCTCTCTTTTTTCAGAGATGGATTTTATAACTGCATCAGTAAAATGTTCCCATCCTTTTTTCTGATGGGAGCCAGCCTGATTTGCACGAACGGTCAGTGTAGCATTTAATAATAATACACCTTGCATTGTCCACGCCGATAAATCGCCATTTGCAGGTTTAGCAATTCCTAAATCACGATTTAATTCTTTGAAAATATTATTTAACGATGGAGGAATACGCACACCCGGTGCAACAGAGAAACAGAGTCCATTGGCCTGCCCTGCACCATGATAAGGATCTTGCCCGATTATAACCACCTTAACACTATCGAAAGGGGTATTTTCAAAGGCAGCAAAAATCTGTTTATCGGGAGGATAAATAGTCTCATTATTCGCTTTTTCTACTCTTAAAAAATGAACAAGATCATTAAAATACGGCTGCTGCCAGACATCAGCAATCTGATTCTTCCAACTCTCTTCTATTTTAACATTTAAACCTTCCATTTTATCAGTAACAGCATCCTGCATTATAAACAATTTATCGTGCGAAAAATAATTATTACTCTTCTCCGTTCGAGAGATAAAAATACTTACTTTGTGCTGATTAATCATATTACCAGTAAAAACATGCAAAAATTAATTTTAATCTGTGGATTTATTTTAACTGTAGCTTGCCTTGCATCTTGCAGAGTTCGTGAAAAATGCCCTGCTTACGGACAAAAAAACACAACCACTACAACGCAGCGCCCTGCATAATCTGCAGCAACATCAAATCAATATAGTTGGGGATGCAATCGGAGAACGATAAACCGATCGTACTAGACCTTCTTGAAAAGGGAGACATAGAGCGTCTTGAGGAGCAATTAGAGAATTGGTTGCCTCAAGAACTGGCTGAACTATGTTCTGAAGTTTCATCAGCGGAACAAGCCATCATCTTTAATGTGATTGATCGTGAACAAGCGTATCAAACATTCGAAGAGCTTGATTTCAGTATTCAGGTTGACTTATTAGATGAGCTAAGAGCGCGACAAGTGCAGCTTATCTTAAATGATATGTCGCCCGATAACCGAACTGCTTTTTTAGAAGAGTTGGAACCGGAGCGATTAAATAAATTATTAAAGCTTCTTACACAGAAAGAACGTCGCGTTGCCTTATCCCTTTTAGGATATCCTGAAGATTCGATTGGTCGTTTGATGACGCCAGATTATGTGGCTGTTAATCAAGAGTGGACTGTAAAGCAAATCATCGATTTCATTCGTAATAACGGAGAAAATTCTGAAACGCTGGATGTAATTTACATTGTTGATGAAAAGGGATATTTGGTTGATGATATTCGAATTGGAGATTTATTATTAGCTGAAGACTCTATTCCAGTTAAAGAAATATTAGATGGTAAATACATTTCACTTTTAGTAACCGACGACGAAGAAGTAGCTGTAAAAGTGTTTAAGAGATCTAATCGTGTAGCCTTACCCGTAACAAATGCAGGAGGTTTATTATTAGGAATTATAACCGTAGATGACATCTTAGAACTTGCGCAAGAAGAAGATACTGAAGATATTCAGAAGATTGGTGCGGTAGAAGCACTTGAAGAACCTTATATGGATGTGGGCATAACACAAATGTTACGTAAGCGTGCACCATGGTTAATCATTCTCTTCATTGGTGAAATGTTTACTGCTTCGGCGATGTCGTTTTTCCAAAATGAAATTGACAAAGCTGTTGTACTTGCATTATTTATTCCGCTGATTGTAAGTAGTGGTGGTAATAGTGGATCACAAGCATCAACACTTATTATACGTGCATTGGCTCTTGGAGAAATTACTATTTCGGATTGGTGGCGAATTATAAGAAAGGAAATAATTACTGGACTTTATCTTGGAGCAATATTAGGCTTCATCGGTTTTGCTCGTGTTACCACTTGGCATTTTTTCACTGATATCTATGGCCCTTATTGGATGTTGATTGCATTCACTATTGGATTTGCTGTATTCGGTGTTGTGCTATGGGGAACGATAATGGGCTCAATGATGCCATTATTTTTAAAGAAACTTGGACTCGACCCTGCTACTTCTTCGGCACCATTTATTGCAACAATGGTTGATGTTACAGGACTTGTTATCTACTTCTCATTTGCTTCCATGCTTCTTAAAGGAACCTTGCTGTAATGAATAAGCCTGTTGTACTTCTAATCGATACACTTCACCCTGCTTTTATTGATACCCTTACCCAACATGGCGTTGATTATATTGAAGGATATCATTTAACGAAAGAAGAAATACTTGAATCAAAACATCTTTATAACGGAATGGCTATCCGTAGTCGTTTTAAGTTGGATGAATCATTTTTAAATAGTCTTACCAATACTGTAGTAATTGGTCGTGCTGGTGCAGGAATGGAAAATATTGATGCGATTGCTGCTACTAGTAACAAGATTGAATTAGTCAATGCTCCTGAAGGCAATAAAGATGCGGTTGGAGAACATGCAATAGGAATGTTGCTCGCTCTTAATAACCACTTGATTCGCGTTAACCAAGAAGTACGCAATGGCATATGGAGGAGAGAAGAAAATCGCGGAGTAGAAATTCAAGGAAAAACGATTGCTGTGATTGGCTTTGGAAATATGGGCCGAGCATTTGCCAAAAAACTACAAGGCTTTGAATCTAACATTATTGTTTACGATCCTTATATCAAGATTAGCAAAGCTAATTTTCCGTATGTATCACAAGTAGATTTAGAAGCTGTTTTTAATGAGGCTGATATCATCAGTTTACATATACCACTTACAGAAGAAACTAATCAAATGGTCAATGAACGATTTTTAAATTCCTTCAAGAAAGAGATAACCGTTATCAATACAGCAAGAGGGAAAGTCGTAAATACGCAAGCGTTAGTAAATGCAATGAAAGAAGGAAAAGTAAAATATGCTGCGTTAGACGTTATAGAATACGAGAGTATTTCCTTTGAAAACCTAGACACATCTAAACTTCCAGAAGCGTTTCAATATCTTATTAAATCAGACCGTGTATTACTTTCGCCTCATATTGCAGGATGGACGTTAGAGTCAAATACGAAAATCGCAACGACGCTTGCAAATAAAATGATAGAAGTTTTTAAAGGTCGGAAACTACTTTAACCCGTTAGGCTGAAAAATCATTTTGCCTGTTTTGTTTTTGACAATATCTGAACGGTTCATTTTCATTTTTCGATAACTTCCATTTAAATACATGATTGCCTGATCATCGTACCAGTTACTCATTAAATTACCCGATTGTCCATTAGGTAAAACTGTCTTAGAATTTTCAATATCTGAAAAATCAATTACGTTTCGCATCGCAGGTCCGAAGAGCGATGAATGAATCTTATCGCCTGACAATATAAATCCTGATTGATTAATTACTTCTGGACCACCAGAAGCAGGAAAAGGTCCAACATTAAATACCCAATTAAATGGTTTAACTTTTCCAATTGGATGTTTAAATTCCAACTCATGGACTCTACCCCATTCCCAACTATTTATTTTTGAACCAAGCTCCTTAATTAACTCTTTCACTGTTTCATTAAATGCTTTATCCAAAATTTTATTTTTTGACTCAACAACATCTTTGGTGTTAATATTATTCCACCAAACCGAATTATCATTTTGAATAAACGACAAATAAGAGCATTTAGAAACATGTGTCATGAAATAGGCATCCAACTTCTCTCGTCCCAACTCATCATTCATAGCTTCATAAAACACATGATATAAAAGTTTATAATAAATCGTTGGAGCTACATCATTTAATCCATGACGACCATCCCATCGAACTAGTTTCCGTGCTACATCCTTGTAAATTTTATTTTGATTAATTACTTCGCTTGAAACACCATCAACGATAGCTCTTGCAATTAAAGGAGTAACAGGTGAAACATCATCAAAAGCCATTAATTGAAAATCATCTATTAAGTAACTGTTTTTCTCTGATAATAATTTATTGATGCGCTGATACCTATCAAAAGGAGTATAATAACCTGGATACCATCTACCATCAGCCATCGTGTCAATTTGCTGATTGGCACTAACGATGAATCCACTTGCCGGATTTTCAATTGAAGGATGCTCCTCAAAAGAATAATAATTAGTTGTAGTAGTATCACTCCATCCTGCTTGTAATAAAACAGGATCAATTGAAGCGTTGCGCTTGATTAACCTTCCTGCATGCCATAGGGCAATATTATTATCGACATCCGCATAAGTCACATTTAATCCGGGAGAAATAATTTGCGATACTGCGTTTACAACCTCCTCCTTAGTTGAAGCATGGTTCATTTGATAAGTTAGCTGCAACAAATTACTTGGAAACTTCAAATGCGTCCACGATGCCGCTACCAGGTTTGCAGAAACATCTTTGAATTCAGGCATTGCATCATTCATGATTGGTCCATGACGGCTATCCTTCACCGTTACTTTGATATCATTTTCGCCTTTTACCTTGATAATTTCATTTCTTACTTTGAATGACTCGATTACATCCCCAGCAATATAAGCGGATGAATCATTGGCAAATACTTTCTCCTCGTAAAAATCAAGATCATCATTTTCGAGCATTGTTAACCCCCATGATAATTTCCGACTATGTCCCGTGGCAGCAAACGGCCATCCCGCAAGGTAATCACCATAAAAACTAAATCCAGGGTATTCTAAATGTGCTTCGAACCAAACACCTGGTTGACCATAGGCAATATGCGTATCATTTTCTAAAAGTGGCTTACCCGATTTAGTTTTTGTACCTGCAGCAACCCAGGCATTACTTCCAGTAAATGGTGCAACAGGAATTTTTTGAAAGATTTCATCAATTGTATTAAATGCATGCGTAGATTGAACCGAAGGAGTTTGATGTGCTTCATTAGTTACTTGCGGCTTATTATAATTAGTGGTTAATTCTTGATAGTACTCATCACCCAATTTCGTTTTGATATAGGACATCAAAGGATCAGTCTTGAATGCCATTGCGAAATTAAACGACATAAACTCCATACTTAAATACAAATCGGTTGTGGTAAACTCCTCCTTCGGGATACCCAACATAGTAAACTCAATTGGCGTTTGTCCATCGCGAATAAATGCATTTAAACCTTTCAGATAAGCATTGGCCGATTTCTGATACGGACTTTTATTTTCATTTAAATAATTTTTCTGTGAAAGCAATGCATGCTCCTCTAATCCAAGCGTGCGAAAAAACAAATCAACTTTTACCAGGTCCTTTCCAAATACTTCTGCTAATCGACCAGACGCAACGCGACGAACCATCTCCATTTGAAATAAACGATCTTGCGCATGTACATATCCTAGAGCATAGTAAGCATCTTCTTCACTCGATGCATAAATATGTGGAACTCCATAATAGTCATATATAACCTCGACTGGTGCTGACAACCCTTTTAAAGTTACAGCACCATCGTATTGTGGCTTTTGTGAAACAAAATAAATATAAATGGAAATTACGAGTAGAAATATAATTCCTAATGTCCAAAAAAGTATTTTCCTGAAAAGCTTCATTCTAATTGTATTTGCTATTATTTAATAATTTTTTCTATCAGTTTACCTTGATTCGTTTGAATCACACAATTATAAATTCCCGATGAAAGAGTTTCTATACTCAATGTAATTTTCAATTCTTCATCAGACCTCTGACCTGTTACTGATTGAACTAATCTCCCTTGAACATCAAACAACTGAACGTCGTAAGCACCTTTATAATCGCCAAGCCAATTGATATTTACAAAATCGCTTGCAGGATTTGGGCTCACATTTACCTGCTGACTTATCATTACATTTTCTGAAACACCCTGTGGTGCAGAGATGATAAAGTTCTTGTTAGAGATGTCAAAGAAGATATTATTGGTTGGCTTAACCATAATTCTTGCAGTGTTTGTTGTTAAGTTAGGCATCGTTACTAAACTTGAACCAGTGTTTGGAACTCCAGAAGCTAACGTTATTGGATAGGTGAAGCCACCATCTGTACTTAATGTAATATCAACAAAAGCGGCTCCAATAGGCGCTGTATTTGTATTTGACACATCCCAGGTTACTGTCTGCTGACTTAGTGCAGGCCATGTCAATAATACGTTCGGATTCGTTACAAGAAATGGCGTTGTAGTATTCACCACATTTAACGTAACTAAAGTAGGATCATAAGTAACACCACCGCCTCCAACTTTATTATCGCGAACAGTTAAACGAAACTTCATTGAACGTGCGTAAGTTGGTAATTTCTCTCCTAAAGGGTTAGCATTATTAGAAATGATAAAATTGATACGTGGAAAAATTCTTGTTGGATTTAGTGATGCTGGCAAAGAACGGAACAATGGCGCATTACCAACTGGTGCTGATGGAGCACCTGCAGGACCTAAATCATATTGTTCCCAAGAATAGGTTAATGTATCACCATCGGGATCAGTAGCGGCACCTGTTAACATAAACGGCGTTGAAATAGGAATATACGTAGGGTTAATGAAAACACCCGTAATTACTGGTGCATTATTTCCTGTTGCAGTTTGAACAGGACAATTGTTTCCTGTACTTAATGTTGTATAGTTAACAATCTCATCAAAACTTGCTGTATGAAAAAATGCATCACTATTACTTGCGATATCTTGCGGAGAACAAATACCTGCGTAAGCCATAATAGTAGATCCACTTCCTGGCTCGTAAGCTGTACTTGTATTTCCATTACCAGAACATGAACCTGTGTTACCATTGAATGTATGATTCCCACCATACTGATGACCGATTTCATGAGCTACATAATCGATATCATAAGGATCTCCAACAGGTGAAGGAGAACCTGTAACTCCTCGAGCTTTACTTCCACTGCAAACAACACCTAAACCTGCAATACCACCACCACCAGTACTAAATACATGTCCGATATCGTAATTAGCTGAACCGATGTAGTTAGTAACAGTTGTCTGATTTTGACCAAGCATATTTCCTCCGCTATTGTTGGTATAAGGATCGCTATTCGGATCTAAAAAAATTAATGTATCGGTATTTGCAATCAAAATTAAACGAACATCCACTTCACGTTCATACACACCCGTTACACGATTAATACTTGTTACCATAGCTGATAATGTTGCTGGCTTTGTTCCTCCGAAGAACGCAGCGTACTCACCTGTACATGCTAATGCTAAACGATAAGTGCGTAGTGTGCCAGCAATACTTCTTGCAGTAGAAGGCAATGCACCTTTCAATTCAATATCGTTAGTAATTTCCTTTGCACGTTGAACATTTTCATCAGACTGCGGATTGAATGAACAAAAACCTTCATCGTATTTATTGATTGCATTTACTTTATAATAACAGATGTAAGAATTACTTGTTCCACGATTGTATGGATCAATAAAAAATGTTTTGTCTCCATCTAAAATCATTGCATGAAATCCTAAATAAGTAATATCTAATCTTCCACATGCTGAAGGATTTGTCAAACCTTGAATTAAATAAGTTTTAATTTCAGGATATTTTACTGCTAATCCATTTTCCATTAAAGGTGACTCCACAACCGTAAAGTCTTGTTGCTTTCCATCAGGAGTGGGCAAGGTCAATTTTATCGGAGTAACACTACTATGTTCTAATGGCGCAGTCATTAAGAAATTTTTTAAGCCTACTAAATCAAGATTAAAATAAACTGCACGATTTGTTTTGATATCGGCAGGTCCACATTGCGATGCTACGTTTTCTTTTGTTGAAACAGTCCAATAAGGAATTGAGACTGCATATACAACCGAGCTGAATACAAAGGCCAAAGCCAGCGTACTAATTAACTTTTTCATAGAATTGTTTTAGGTTCAACAAATCTAATGATAATTGGTTAAAATTTTTGACATAAAATAATGGATGAATAGAAGTTTACTATACATTTGCCAACACACTGGGGTGCCCCAAAGGGCTGAGATCATACCCATCGAACCTGAAGTGGTTAGCACCACCGTAGGAAGTGCGATGACGAGGCTTTTGACACCCTTTTATACAATTCGTCATTATGAAAAAATCTATTCTACTATCTATTTTATTTTTAGCGATTACCATTTTCGCTAATGCACAACCTATCAAAGGACTTGTATTAGAGAGCTCGATTAAATCACCTGTTTCAGGTGCTATGGTCAGCTTAAAAACAGACACAGCTGGAGCTTCACTAGCTTCTACTCTAACAGATGAGCTTGGTAAGTATTCGCTACCGGGAAAAATATCAAAAGGATATTTAGAGGTAAAATGTCTTGGATATCAAACCACCTACTTGCCATTCGATCTTGTTTCAAATCCACGACCTACAATTTATATTAAGTATACTTCATTTACAACCAGCGATGTAGTAATTAATGCATATTGGTTTAAAAACTATTCCCCTATCACACATTCGTCTGTTACAAAAGAAGAATTGCAAAAAACAAATCTTGGACAAGATGTGCCTTATGTAATTCAAGATTTACCTTCGGTAGTTGTTACGAGCGATGCGGGGACAGGTATCGGATATACAGGAATTCGAATTAGAGGTAGTGACCCCACAAGAATCAATGTAACGGTGAATGGAATTCCAATTAACGATGCGGAATCGCAAGCTATGTTCTGGGTGAACATGCCTGATATCGTGTCGTCGACAGAAAATATTCAAGTACAAAGAGGGGTTGGGTCCTCTGTAAATGGCGGCAGCACTTTCGGTGGAAATATAAATCTAACCAGTAAAAATTTATCATCAACAGCTTTTGCTAAGAGTGATTTTTCGGTTGGCTCTTTTAATACAATGAAAAACAATATTTCATTTGGAAGCGGATTACTCAATCAACACTTCAAATTTGAAGGACGATTATCCAGAATAAAAAGTGATGGTTACATTGATCGTGGAAGCTCTGATTTGAAATCATTTTTTGTTTCAGGATCTTACCAAAATGATCTTATAAATTCTCGCGTTAATGTTTTTTCAGGAAAAGAAATTACGTATCAAAGTTGGAATGGGGTACCAGAATCAAGAGTAAATGGTGATGTAGCCGGCATGAATGATTTTATTATACGCAACGGACTCGATGCAGCAGATGCAGCTAACTTATTAAATAGTGGAAGAAATTATAACTTCTTTACCTATGATAATCAGGTAGACAACTATCAGCAAGATCATTATCAGTTTTTAAATACATTTAAGATTACAAGTAAAGCGTATATCGATTTTAATTTACACTACACAAGAGGTAGAGGATACTTTGAAGAATATCAAAAGAATCAAACACTAAGTGATTATGGCATTAACCCTGTGTTTTTAACTACTGACACAATTAATTCTTCGAATCTAATTCGTCAGAAATGGCTAGACAATGATTTTTATGGAACCACTTATAATTTCAGAAAGATGTTTAACGAAAACACGAAACTTACTGTTGGTGGTGGTTGGAATAATTATCTCGGCGGACATTTTGGAACAGTTGTATGGGCGCAGTATGCTAGCAACTCTGAAATCAATCAGAAATATTACAACAACTCAGCTCGCAAAAGCGATTGGAATAATTATGCCCGTTTAGAAAACTTCTTTTTCAATAGCAAGGTAAATACATTCATCGATTTACAATATCGAAATGTGAACTACTATTTCTCTGGATTAAATGATGATGGAACAATCAAACCTGATAATGCTAATTTAAATTTTTTCAATCCTAAAGCAGGAATTGCTTATTCATTCAATTCAAAGAACAGTGTTTTCGCGAGCATTGGAAGAACCCACCAAGAACCTAACCGTGACGACTATACGAAATCGACAACTAAAAGCCGCCCGGAAGCAGAACAGTTAACGGATATTGAGTTAAACTATCGCTATACCGATAAGCATTTCTTTGGACAAGTAACATTCTACAACATGAGTTACTCTAACCAATTGGTATTAACAGGCACTGTAAATGATGTTGGGAATTACACACGCAGTAATGTAGCAGAAAGTTATCGCAGAGGAGTAGAGATCCAAACCAAATGGATGCCTACAGATAAAATTAGTTTAGGAATGAATCTCACACTAAGCGAAAATAAAATAAAGCAATTTGTTGAGTTTACTGACGAATATGATGCAGACTTTAATTATGCAGGACAATCAAAAATTGTATTCAACAATACAAACATCGCATTCTCCCCTGCTGTAATTGGAAATATCAATTTTACGTATCAAATTAACGAGTATTTATCGACTTCAATCATCCAACGTTACATAGATAAACAATACCTGGATAATACATCTAATGATAATCGTGTGATCAAAGCTTATATGGTAACGGATGCACGCTTGAGCTATAAGCGTTCCACAAGCTGGTGTAAAGAGATTGGATTTAATGTATTATTGAATAATATCGGAAGCACTATGTATTCATCTAACGGTTACACCTATGGGTACAATGTAGCTGGAAGTCGTACGCAGGAAAATTTCTTTTATCCGCAGGCGCCTTTTAATGCATTAGGTCAAATTAGTTTGACTTTTTAGAATCTTGTATAGCTTTAGCTAAAATCACAAATTGCTCCCACGATAAAGCCTCTGCACGTAAATTTAAAAACGGAACGAGGCTAATATCTTCAGGCAACAAAGGACGAAGTGCATTGCGTAATGTTTTGCGGCGCTGATTAAATCCTGTTTTGACAATCATTTTAAAATAGGATTCTTCAATTCCTAATTCGATTCGCTCGTTACGTATCATACGTAACACACCCGACTTTACCTTAGGGGGCGGATTAAATTTGTTTTCATCTACAGAAAACAAATATTCTATTTCATACCAAGGTTGCAAAAGAACACTTAGAATTCCATAATCTTTATTACCAGGACCAGAAGCGATTCGTTTAGCCACTTCTTTCTGAAACATACCAACCATTGCAGGGATATGTTCCTTATTTTCTAATACGGCAAATAAAATCTGCGTTGAAATATTGTAAGGAAAATTTCCAACTAAATAAAAAGGCTGTGGGAAAATCGCTTTCAGATTTAACTGTAAAAAATCACCTTGAATAATTTTATTTTTAAAAGATGGATAATGTTGTTCAAGATAACTAACACTCTCTTTATCTAACTCAACAGCACTTAAATTCAAATCATCTCGCTCTAATAGAAACTTTGTTAGCACGCCCATTCCTGGACCAATCTCCAGAGCATCCATCTTGTCTTCGGTCTTCGGTAAGGCCTCAGCGATAGCAGCAGCAATCGAATCATCATTCAAAAAATGCTGGCCAAAACTTTTCTTGGCTTTTACAGAATCGTAGTTCATCATTATTTTACGACTTCTAATAATGTACGAAATGCCACAAACTTTCCAGCAAATCGTTGCATTGCATCTGCCTGTAATGCTGGAGCAAATTCATCTTTATAGCGTTCATACATCGCCATATTTAGTGCGCGGTATTGAATCGCATATGTAATCCCACCTGACTTTTCATCGCCCACCAAACGTAAAATAGAATAATCGTGAAACATACCTGTATTCAAAACATCAGGTATATGAGCATCAATCATCCAAGACAACCAGTCTTCAGCAACGTCATGATCAACGTTCACAGTAACATTGTAAATAATCATAGGTAAATTATTATTAGGTAAAGGTAGAAAATAGTTTTAGAGTTTATCTCCTCTTAAACTACGAAAATGCTTTCTTGCATCCACTACGAACAAACTACCTGGGTATTTCGATAAAAATGATTCAAATAACGATTTTGCTTTTTCTTTATCGTTCAGTTGATCTTCGTACATGCATGCCAATTGATACATAGCATCATCTCCTAATACATCATCGGGAAATTTATCAACCACCTCTTGTAGGAGAGTAGCTGCCATTGTGTAATTACCTTGCATTTTAAAGATTCCAGCTTTCTTAAAAATCACTTCATCCGTCAACGAATGATCAGGAAAATATTTCAATAACGAATCAAGTGTTATCAATGCCAAACTATCTTTATTTTGAAAATCGAGTAAGTCAGCACGCGAATACATCAACAGTGCATCTGTTGTTGTATCCATATTAGTGTTATCAGTTATTAGTAATCCAAGTTGTAAAGCATCATTCGATATCAACTGACTAGTTGCAGCCTTAAGAACTTTTAATTGGTCTTTTGCCCAATCAAATTCCCCGAGGTAATACGATAAACGTGCATTTCTAAATTTAGCTTCGCGACCGATTGGGTCATTTTTAAAATCTTTATCTACTTGACCGTAATATAATGCAGCATCCCAAACTTGGCCGTCAAAAACATAGATATCTCCGAGCTCTAATTTACATTCTGCCTGAAACAGTCGACTAACATTTGGCAATGTTATTACCTCTTCTAATAAACTAATCGCTTCTTGTGTATCATGAATATAAAATGCTTTTAAATGAGCGTATGATTGTATCAAAGTAGCAGTGGCTGCTGACTTACCTAAATCAGTAATTGCTGTTTGATAATCCAAATCCAACTTCATTAATTCAGCAGGAGTAAATCCACCATCCGTTATGATCTTATTATTAACTGCGTTGATTAATTCAATTCGTGCGTTGATATAATTCATGCTCTCTAATCCTTTCTCCAATACGGTTTGAAAGCAATTAATAGCCGTTTCAAATTCACCATTGCTCGCGCAGGCACGTCCAAGTGTAATCAATCGATCACCATCTTCACCCAAACGTTTATCAAGCGATTTTGCTTGAATGAAAGCCGATTCAAAATCTTTTTCCTGTAAAAAAAGCCAATATAACAATTCACTGAAAGTAGAGGAATTAGGATTTTTTTGAATCTTACGCAACAACATCTGACGTAATTGATCAGCTAAATTTCCACTTAAATCGTTAATAATTTTTGATTGGAGCAATGTTTGAACACTTGGTACATAAGCAGCATTGAACTCAACAGCATCAACATATTCGTTAAGCATTTCAGTAGCTTTTCCGTCTTGAGCGTAAGCATCTGCAAGCTCAAAAGAAAATGGATAAGTGCCTTTTAAAATTTTTCGTCCCTCTAAATATGTCTGCTGCGTAAACTTAAAAAGTTGTCGCTGATTAAACGCATTACCCGCCTGAATTATCTGATTCACATCAGCAGGAAGATTTTTAATCACATCTGCATACGCTTTATACGCCTTTACACTATCCCCCATCAACTCATACAACGAACCTAACTCGATGCGTAAACCTGAATCACCTGGGAATTTCTTTTGTTGTTTTTTGATTAGCTTTTCTGCACCTTCAAAATCTTTTAATTCTTGAAAGCATTTTAAATAATTACCAAACGATCCATAAGGATCTTGCTGATAATATTTCTCGTAATAAACAATGGCTTTATCAAACTCGCCTGTATTAAAATACTGATTAGCCAACTCAAGATTGGACTGTTGCGCAAATACAGAAGACGTTCCTGCAACAAGAAAAACAAATAAAAGTATTTTAATTTTTTTCAGCATTATTTAATCCATTCAAAACCTGTATAAGGAACTAATGCCTTCGGAATTCTTATTCCCTCCGGCGTTTGATTATTTTCAAGCATTGCTGCCACTATACGAGGTAACGCTAATGCACTACCGTTTAGTGTATGCGCTAACTGAGGTTTATTGCTTCCTTCGCGATAACGCAATTTCAATCGATTCGATTGGAAAGTTTCGAAGTTAGATACAGAGCTTACCTCTAACCAGCGTTGTTGTGCTGCTGACCATACTTCCATATCATACGTTAACGCAGAAGCAAAACTCATATCGCCACCACATAAACGAAGTGTACGGAAAGGCAATTCTAATTCGTGTAATAAGCTTGCTACATAATCTTTCATCTCTTCTAAAATAGAATAGCTTGTATCAGGATGTGCTACTTGCACAATCTCTACTTTATCGAACTGATGCAAACGATTTAATCCTCGTACATGCGCACCATAAGAACCTGCTTCACGTCGGAAACAAGGAGTATATGCAGTGTATTTAATTGGCAATGATTCCGACTTTACAATCTCATCTCTAAACATATTTGTAACTGGCACTTCTGCAGTTGGAATTAGATAAAATCCATCCATCGTAACATGATACATTTGTCCTTCTTTATCAGGCAACTGACCAGTACCATAACCAGAATCAGCATTAATTAAAATCGGAGGCTGCACTTCATAATAACCTGCTTTCTCTGCACGATCTAAAAAGAAATTAATCAATGCACGCTGCAACTTTGCTCCTTGTCCTTTGTAAACCGGAAAACCAGCGCCTGTAATTTTGTTCCCTAATTCAAAATCGATGATATCGTATTTAGTTGTCAGCTCCCAATGCGGAACAGCAGTATCAGGCAACAAAGGAAGTGTTTGTGTACTCTGATAAATCACTTCATTCTCCTCTGGCGTTTTACCTGCGGGCACCGAAGTATGTGGCATATTCGGAAGTGTAACTAAGATATCGTTAATAGCTACTTCTGCATTTGCTACTTCTTCTTCTAAAACTTTACTGCGTTCTTTTAGTTGAGTGCTTTTCGCTTTTAAATCTTCCGCTCCGTCTTTATTGCCCGACTTAAATAACTCTCCAATTTGTTTAGCAATCACATTTTGCTCTGCTAACAATCCTTCTAATTCTGTTTGTTTTTTTCGTTTATCTACATCGAGCGAAAGCACCTTTTCAAGTGTTGAAGCAGCATCAATATTTTTAATGGCCAATCGTTCTATAACTAAGTCCTTTTTCTCACGAATAACATTCAATTGCAACATAATCTAACTAATATTTATTTACTGCTACAAATGTAACCGATTTACATCTATTTTAGCTGCCGTAGTACGAAGCAAATGTAAAAACGTTTACACATTATCATTAGTCCATGGAAGAATACAGAAAAAAATGCTGTTTAGCCCTTCTCCTTGATGAACATTCGGAATCGGAGGCTATTCTTCACGCCCTTGCTGATTCACCCTATCATACAGTAATCTGGAAGCGGAATTCAACTGTTAATCCCGATGAAAAACTACTTCCCGAGGGGCCATTGCCTGAAGTCTTAAATACTGTTTTTGAAGATGGATTTTTGAGAGGATTTCGCAAAGTTGTTATCCTAAAACCTGTAATTATACCTACACCAACTCTACTGGATGAAGCCTTTTTTAGTCTTAAATTAATTGAATGTTGTATAGGCCTCAACGATACTGGCGACTTCTACCTTTTAGGGATGAATGATTTCCGTCCGGAGATATTAGCTTTTATTCCTCCAGAGGATAGTTTAATTGGTAAAAAGATTATTCGAAGAATTGGGGATCAGAAATTAGCGCTCTACAAGACTGCGACTTTGAAGGGTGAATAACTTAAAATATTATACTCTAGCCGTACAGCCCCTAAAGTGAAATACTTTAGGGCAGACTCCTACTTGTTTCTCGCCTTCGCCCTTCGAGGCCCTCAGGGACCGAAGGCATTTCCAACATAGAAAATTACTAATAACAAAACGGCCTCAGTTTATTCGGTTTTTGATTCAGAAAAAATTGTGTTAAACATGTTTGGATGATTTTAAAATCAAAAAATCATCGCATAAATCAAAAAACCGACAACACCATTGGGGGGACAGCAGCCCCACCGCATCCCGAGAAAGCCTCGGGACCGCGACAAAATTAATCTCCAGAAAACTATTATTCGGTTTTTAAACGCTTATAGTCGTTTACAAACGATTAATCACACCCAATTAATTATCTCTAAATTTACCTTACTTTTGCATCTTCAAAATACCAAAAAAATCATGTTAGAATTGCTAAAGAAATTTGAAGAAAAGAAACCGGAAATAATTTTCGAGTGGAACGATGCGTTAACCGATGCTACTGGATGGGTAGTGATTAATTCTCTACGCGGTGGCGCTGCAGGTGGTGGGACGCGTATGCGTAAAGGACTTGACCGTAGAGAGGTGGAATCTTTAGCAAAAACAATGGAAATCAAGTTTACAGTAGCAGGTCCTGCAATTGGTGGTGCAAAGTCGGGAATTAACTTCGACCCTACCGATCCACGTAAGCAAGATGTATTAAAGCGTTGGTACAAAGCCGTGCTTCCTATTTTAAAACAATATTATGGTACGGGTGGCGATTTATTCGTTGATGAAATTCATGAAGTAATTCCTATTACTGCTGATTTAGGATTATTACATCCGCAAGAAGGAGTAGTCAATGGACATTACGGAAGCGCTGCGAAAGAAGAACGCATTCAGAAATTACAAGTAGGCGTTAGTTTATTGGTGGATGATGCGCAATATGTTCCTGCAGGTACACAATACCGCATTGCTGATATGATCACTGGTTATGGTGTTGCTGAATCGGTGATTCACTATTACCGTTTGAAGAATGAATCGGTTGCAGGTAAAAAAGTATTAATTCAAGGTTGGGGAAATGTAGGTGCTGCTGCAGGATTTTATTTAGCTCAGCAAGGAGCGAAAGTAGTTGGTATCATTGATCGCAATGGTGGACTTACTAGCAGTAACGGCTTTACGCAAGAAGAAGTCAATCATCTATTCAATACACGTGTATCGAATATGTTTGATGGATTTACTAAAGACGAAAACATCAATACAAATTTCTGGAATGAACCTGCTGATATATTCATCCCTGCAGCTGCTTCTCGCTTAGTTACAAAAGAACAAGTGGAGAGCATGCATAAAAACGGATTGCAAGTAATTGCTTGTGGTGCGAATGTACCTTTTGCAGATGCAGAAATTTTCATGGGTCCTATCGGACAATTTGCTGATGAGCATTTAAGTGTTATTCCTGATTTCTTATCGAACTGTGGAATGGCGAGAGTATTTGCTTATTTGATGAGCAATCCGAACGATATTAGCGCTGGAGCTATCTTCCAAGATGTTGCTGCAACAATTCAAAAGGGATTAGATGAGATTCGCAAGATTAACAATGGCGATACACATATAACGGCGAGCGGATACGAAATTGCATTGAAACAATTAGTATAAATCAAATACCATTATGAATACTGACTGGATGCACCAATCGTTTTTAAATAACAACATGAACAATTGGCTTATTGCCTTTGGGATTATTGTTGGTGGATTAATCTTTAAGCGTTTCGTATCACATCAGTTATCAGGATTTATTTATCGATTTATAAAAAAAAGAGCAGAGGGTGTACAAGTAGATGAATTGCGCGCTTTATTACGAAAGCCTGTTGGATTTTTCATTTTAGTAGTATCCCTCTATTTCGCAGCGACACAATTGCATTTCCCGACAGAATGGCGATTAACATCAAAAGAAGAATTCGGAATTTTATTTATCATTCACAAAGTCTTTTTGATGGCCTTATTTTATTCCATCACCTGGATATTATTACGACTAGTAGATTTCTTCGCATTGATATTACAACAGAGAGCACTGGCAACAGAAACAATGGTAGACGATCAACTCGTTCCATTTATTAAAGAGTCGTTGAAGTTTGTGGTGATGATTGTGAGTTTCTTTGTGATGCTTGGTTCTGTATTTCACGTGAATGTGGCCTCGTTGATTGCAGGATTAGGAATTGGGGGATTGGCCTTAGCGTTAGCAGCGAAAGACACATTAGAAAATTTATTGGGAAGCTTCACTATTTTTCTTGACAAGCCATTTACTCTTGGCGATGTGGTGAAAGTAGGAAATGTGCAAGGTAAAATTGAAAAGATTGGATTTCGTAGCACACTTATTCGTACAATGGAAAAAACCTTAATTAAGGTTCCTAATAAACGCATGATTGATGCTGATTTAGAAAACATAAGTCTGCGTGATATGATTCGTGCTAGTTTTCATCTCACTTTAAAAATGCATACTACCCGTGTGCAGATTGAGAACTTCATGAAAGAAGGTACTGCTATTTTACAAAAACATAAAGAAGTTGCACACGATCCAGAACCTTTTATTCGACTTGACAAAATCACAGATATCGGTTTTGATTTACAAGTACAGTTTTTTATTAATACAACTGATGCCGACGTCTTTCAAATAGAACGTCAAAACATTTTATTATCACTCATTGAACTTGCACATCAACATGATATCCGCTTTGATGCACGTTTGCAAGATGCGACCGTTAAATAATTTAAATACACTGAATTCGTGTTAATTAAAAATTCAATTATGAAAAAATATTCCTTCCTCCTATTCTTCGTCACTTGTTTACTTTATGCATGTAGCAACGGACAAAACACAGGGTACGCCTTAATTGATGCAAGTGCATTCAGCGAAAAAATGAAGTCCTCAACCGACCTAACGTTGTTGGATGTCCGCACACCTGAAGAATTTGCAGCAGGTCATTTGCCAAACGCCACCAACATTGATTGGAACGGAGACCAATTTAATACAGCAACGGATAAGCTTGATAAACGCAAACCTGTTTTTGTTTACTGTATGAGTGGCGGAAGAAGTCATAATGCAGCGCAGGACTTACAAAAGCGAGGCTTTAAAAACGTTACGGAATTAAAAGGTGGTATCTTAAAATGGAGAGCAGAGAATCTTCCCGAAGTAGCAGGCAATGCACCGGCAAGCGCGGTAGCAGAGATGACCAAGATGGACATGGACAAACTCATCATCGATAACAAATTAATCATTTTTGATTTCTTTGCTGAATGGTGTGGACCATGTAAGAAGTTAAAACCCGAATTAGAGGCATTAGAGGCGGCTCACAAAGGAGAAATTAAAATTGTCCGCATTGATGTAGACAAAAACAAAACGCTAGCTCGCGAACTCCAGATCACTGAGATTCCCATCATCATGATCTACAAAAACAAACAAATCCTTTGGACGGGCACTGGCTATTTTCCGATGAAGGATATTGAGGCGAATTGTGGGTTTTAGGAGAAATTAGAATTAGTAAGATAACTACCTTATTATTAATCAACAGCACCATGCGTAAACTCCTACCTGTCCTATTAACAATTGCCTCTTTTCAATCGTTCGCTCAAATTAATCTTGATACTATTATCATTCAAGAGAATCGAATTCAGCTTCCGTTTAGTTCGCAGAATCGTGATATTCGCATCATTGGTAAAAAGGAAATAGCATCATTACCAGTTCGCACAGTTGCCGATTTACTAGGCTATACTGCTGGAATTGACCTTCGCCGCAGAGGGCCTAACGGAACTCAAACCGACATAAGCATCGATGGTAGCAATTTCGATCAAGTGCTAGTTCTTGTAAATGGTATTAAAATGAGCGATCCTCAAACAGGCCATCATATGCTCAACCTCCCAATACCACTTGCTGCAATTGATCATATCGAAGTACTTCGCGGCCCCGCGGCAGCCATATACGGAGTAAATGCGCTTGCTGGTGCTATCAATATTATTACTAAAACGCCTGAGTCGAATTCAGTAAGCATAGAAACATATGTTGGTTCAAGTTTTCAAAACGATAGTAGTAATGGTGATACTTATTATAATTTTGGTACCCAAGCAGCAGTTTCTTTAGCAGGTAAATCGAATAGTCAATTAATAACGGTATCGGATGACCGAGGAAATGGTTCGCGTTATAACACCAACTTTCAAGCGAGTCGTGTTTATTACAAATTAGAACAGCATATAAACACTAAAAACAAACTTGACATTGAAGGGGCCTATATCAATAATGATTTTGGTGGCAATGGTTTTTATGCAGCGCCTTACGATGTTAATTCTACCGAAAGAGTACAAACTGCTTACGGAAGTATTCGAGAAACCTATACTCCTACTGAAAAAC
Organism: Bacteroidota bacterium; assembly: GCA_046052065.1. Lineage (GTDB taxonomy): Bacteria > Bacteroidota > Bacteroidia > AKYH767-A > OLB10 > CAINEC01. The sequence continues at coordinate 27,835 of JBJOND010000009.1, forward strand.
TAACAATTCGACCCGGTATTGGAGTACGTTATAATGCAGATGACTATATCTTCATCAAGCAAGATCCTGACTACTACAAAAATCATCATGAGACCAATGTAATTACGGGAGAATTGCAAAGTACTTACAAAATAAAAAATGGTTTTTTGGCAAGTGGAATTGAGTATCGCAAAGAAGCCATTAACAGCAATAATCTTGGAAAAAGAAATCGTGACAACACCGGTTTCTATGCTGAGTTTCGCCAACTTTTCAAGCAAAGCTTTAGTGCTACCGTTGGAGTTTATGGAAATTACAATAGCGACTTTGGATGGAACTTTTATCCAGCTGTAAATGCAGGTTTAATCCTTTCTGATAATTGGAAAGTTTATGCAAACGCAGGTACGGGGCAACGCTTACCTACTTTCACAGACTTGTATTATGATGGCCCCTCAAACATAGGCAACCCAAACCTTAAGCCTGAAAATGCCGCATTTGGTGAATTGGGGATTCGTTATAAAAAGACAATAGTTAGTACACATGCTGCTGTATTCTACAGAAGTATTAAAAACATGATTGATTGGGTAAGATCATCTGCTGCTTCTCCATGGCAGCCGATGAATTACTATTTAGTCAACACGAGTGGATTTACAACTGACCTCATAGTAGACTTTAATAAAGCATTGCATTGGGGAGAAGACCATCCATGTAACCTACACGTTTCTTATACTTATCTTGATATGTCAGTTAAACTTCCAGATGCCACATTATCAAAATATGCAATAGAGGCACTCCGCCATCAATTCATTGCAGGATTTACGCTTCCTATTTCCAAGAAAATTGTTTTACATACTAATCAACGCTATGTATACCGTATTAACGGTTACGACTATACCCTTATTGATGCACGTTTAGTTTATAAAAACAATCAATGGAGTATTTCTGCGGATATCAATAATATTTTGAATACTCAATACAAAGAAATTGGCGCCATTCCCATGCCTGGCCGATGGTATACCTTGGGTGCACGATATGATATTCCTTGGAAGTAATTAAGAAAAAGTCATCCATGCGAAGCAGCGCTTTTCAAGCACGCTTAAATTAATTTGAAAGTTTAGAAATGTGTTAATTTGAAAATGAATTGTATGAGTAGCCCAATCATAGATATACAATTCTCAATTCCGATAATTCGGGAGTCACATTTTCAAATTAACTAATTTTCAAATTACCAAATTAGAATCACCAGCCCCCACCAGCGCCACCGCCACCGGAACTACCACCACCGAAACCACCAAAGCCGCCACTAGACCCACCATAACCACCGCCGTAGCCAAAGCCACCACTTCCCCTCGTAAAATCAGAATAGCGACCGCTTTGTGTACGAGTAGCTACGTTTAAAAGCTGCCAAGCCACCCAAAAGGATATACCATTGTTAACAGCATATCTGCGAACACTGATAACTTTGAAAATAATAATCAAGGCAAAAAAGAATAATACAAAGAGTATTGGTCCTGATCGAAACTTACGAAAGCCCTTTTTCTGAGCCGTTGCTTTATAAGGTTCTCCTTTTACAGCATTAATTATCTTACTAACTCCATTGTCTATACCCTCAAAATATTTTCCTGATTTAAAAAACGGACGAATATCATTGCTAATAATCTTTCCACATAAGGCATCTGGTAACGCACCTTCAATTCCGTAACCAGTAGTAATATACATCTGACGATCATTTATAGCTACGCAGAGCAATACACCGTTTTCATTACCCTTTGTACCAATCTTCCACTCGTTAAACAATCCAGTAGAATACTCACTAATAGGCATATCCGAAGTAGTCTCAATAACTACAACTGCAATCTGAGTTGATGTAGAATCTGCAAAGGCAACCAGCTTGTCTTCTAGTGAATTTACCTGACCTGCATCAAGTGTTTTTGTAAAATCGTTGACTAATCTCGGAGGATCAGATGGCTTGGGATACTCGACCTGTGCCCAGCTATTGCTGAACATAGTAATAATAAGTACGAGTATAAGTCCAAGTTTTTTCATCTATCCTATTACTATATCGTTCGGTAATTCGTTTTTGTCGTTGGCTCTTGGAGGAAAAAATTTACTCAACACATCACCTGTATCGTGAATGGCAACTGTTAAGCCCTCCACATAGTTTCCTTCTTTAAAAGCAACTACTATTTTTTGCTTAACCGTTCTCCAGAACTCTTCTCCTACTTTCTGATGAATTCCCGCATCGCCAATAATAGCAAACTTTTTATGTCCGAATGCAACATATAACAGTACGCCGTTACGCAATTCCGTTTCATGCATTTTTAACTTTTCAAAGATAAATGCCGCACGGTCCATTACATCAGCCTCGCACTCTTCTTCTAAGTATAAACGTATCTCGCCCGAAGTTTTTTCCTCCGCACTCGTAATTGCAACTTTTAATTGCTGCAAATTTTGCTCTGTTAAACTTCCGGTGATGGGCATATTCTTAATTGAAGTTAGGAACTACCGGTTTGTTAGAACCTGGATCAGCTTGAAAGAACGCTTTCTCCTGGAATCCGAAGAAACCTGCAACTATATTGCGAGGGAATGTTTTAATAGTCAAGTTATAATCCTGCACAGACTCATTAAATGTCTTTCTTGCAAATGAAATTCTGTTTTCTGTACCTGCTAACTCATTCATCAATCCTTGAAAAGCTTCCGTTGTTTTTAACTGCGGATAATTTTCAGCAACAGCTAACAAACGACTAATAGCTCCACCAGCTTGATTTTGTGCAGCCTGAAATTTTGCTAATTGCTCAGGAGTAATATTACTAGGATCAATTTTCATAGACGTTGCATTTGCTCTAGCTTCCATCACCTGCGTCAATGTTTCCTGCTCAAATTTAGCTGAACCTTTAATTGTTTCTACTAAACTTGGGATTAAATCTGCACGACGCTGATAGTTATTCTCAACCTGTGCCCAAGCTGTTTTAATAGCAAGATCTTTTGCTACCATTGCATTATAATTACCTGCAATAAATTGGTATGCGACAAAAATAATTAATAAGAAAGCCGCGAAGATGATCAGCAATACTTTGTAAATAGGTTTCATAGTTGGATTAGTTTAATTGCGTTAACGAATGTAGTATAAAATTATTTTCACATTTGAAATCGTAGGTAATTTATTTTATAACCTTCCGCCATAAATTTCTTTTCGTAAGTTGTTTGAATAGCTAGGTTAAATCCTTCCGGAGTATCCAAGTACAAATCTTTCGTACATACTTCCATTGTTCCTGCTTCATCGGCTAATACTTCAAGCGTATATTCGAATAATCCAATGTTATCCGTTTTCAAATGTAACTTACCACCTGGCTTCAATAACATTCGGTAGAGATTCATGAATTTCATATTCGTCAATCTTCTGTTTTCACGCGTTAACTGTGGCTGTGGATCAGGAAAGGTAATCCATATTTCACTCACTTCTCCCTTCTCAAAAAATTGTGCGAGCCATTCAATGTGTACACGCAAAAAAGCTGCGTTTAAAATATTCTCTTCGTTGGCAGTCTTTGCTCCTCTCCAGATCCTCGCTCCTTTGATATCGATACCAATAAAATTTTTATCAGGATTATCCTGCGATAAGGCTACTGTATATTCTCCTCGTCCACAGCCTATTTCTAGCACAATTGGATTATCATTCTTGAATACATTTTTATTCCAGTTGCCTTTCATTCCGTGATCGGTATGCACCAACGGAAAAGGGAATTGATATACACGCTCTAAACGGGTGAGCTCATCAAATCGTTGTAGTTTTTTCTTCGACATAATTTCAGCAAACGAAAATAAGCAACCCTACCCATCATTCAAAATAGAATTGGTTCACTAACTTTGTTTTTATGCAACAGCAAAAACGGGTTTTATTTACGGTACTTGATTGGGGACTTGGTCATGCCACAAGAAGTATTCCCGTGATTGAAGCCTTTTTGCAGCGTGGGTATGATGTACAACTTGCAGGCGAAGGCAATTCGTTGTTGTTATTAAAAAATCATTTCCCAAATTTAAAAGCACACGACTTATTCGGAATTCAAGTGCGTTTTACGGATTCTTCCTTCGGAATTGTATTGATGATTCCCAAATTATTACAATCAATCAAAAAGGAACATCAACAGTTTCTTGCACTATGTGACAAATTAAAGCCTGATTTAATCATTAGTGATAATCGTTATGGCGCGTGGCATCCAACTATTCAAAGTATTTTTATTGGACACCAGGTATACTTACAAGCACCTAGCCGATTTACAAAATGGATTGAGCCAATCCTATTTCATTTTCACTCAAAATTTTTAAAACGCTTTTCGAAAGTTTGGATTCCTGATACAGCAGATCAAAATAATCTAAGTGGAATTTTAGCTCATCATCCTTCGATTACTCAACGTTTAAATTGTGAGTTCATTGGACCATTATCCCGTTTTAAAATTTCAGATAATCTTCCTACAGAAAATAACTACGAAGTAGTTGTGCTTATTTCAGGACCAGAACCACAACGAAGTATTTTTCAAGAAGCCTGCTTAAATGAAGCAATGCGAATAAATAAAAAAACATTAATCCTATTAGGTCAGCCAAACAAAAGCGAGCAAATAACGAAAGGAAGTATCACACTCGTTTCACATCTTCCGAAAAACGAACTGTCACCAATAATTCAAAGTGCAAAATACGTTGTTTGTCGTTCGGGCTACTCTACTTTAATGGACTTAGCCAAACTGAATAAAACAGCTTTATGCATTCCAACACCAGGACAAACAGAGCAATTGTATCTGGCAAAGCATTTATCTAACCAACATAAAATAATTTTTCAAGAACAACATCAAATGAATTGGGAGAAAGGTTTTCAAGAGCTTTCAGATGTTGAACAATTGTCATTTTCATCGGATGATTTGTTAAACCAGGTCATCACCAAGTTGCCGTGTTAATTTTTTCGCTAATATTGCAGTGCGTTAAGGTTCCCGCATAAAAACGGGATTAATAGGGAATCCGGTGAGAATCCGGGACAGTCCCCGCTGCTGTAAACAGCTTTGGCAATAGCCATTGAATGCAACAACCACTGTGAAAACGGGAAGGTGCATGAACTGTAAGTCAGAAGACCTGCCTCAATGCCATAACAACGAAACCTTCGGAGGAAAGGTATCCATTGTAAAGCGTATAACGGCTATGCCTTTACGCGTCATGGATATTTTTCTCCACATAAATTTATATCTATGAAAAACATCAATTCTATTATTGCAGCTTGTTTAACAGTTTTATTTTTTTCTTCTTGTGATGATACACCTGAAACAACTCCATCAACAGTTCCAAATAATTTAAAAGGTGTCTTCATTTGTAATGAAGGAGCATTCGGTCAAGGTAACGGAAGTATTTCATTTTTAAACTCTGATTCAGGAACTTTTAGCCTAGATCTTTATCAAGCAGCCAACAATCTTCCTTTAGGTGATGTTGTTCAGTCGATAGCGTTATATGATAATCGCGCTTTTATCGCAGTAAACAACTCTCAAAAAATGGAAGTGGTTTCCTTGCGAAATTTCAAACGTTTAGCAACTATTAATGGACTATCATCACCACGATTCTTTGTAGGTAATGGAAGTAAGGGATATATTTCAGATTGGATTTCTAATAAAGTGTATGTTTTAAATTTAAATTCATATCAGATCATAGATACAATTCCTACGGGAAATGGCCCAGAAGAAATGGCGATTGTAAACAACAAATTATTTGTATGCAATAGCGGTGGATTTGGAGATGATAGCAGCATGACCATCATCGATATTAATTCGAATGCTGTACTAGCAACGATTACCACACCTGTAAATCCTTCTTCCATCAAACAAGATGCTAATGGGAAATTATGGGTGCTTTGCCGAGGCAGTTTGGGAAGCGATTTCACTCCTACTCCTGATGATGCAGCTGGTTCGTTGATTCAAATTAATCCAACAACGAATGCGATTGAACAACAATTTACGTTCGCCTATAACAATCATCCCATCAAATTACAAATCAATAAAGCAAAAGATGAATTGTTTTTCTTAGCTGGAGAATATGGCTATGCCGGAGAAATTAAAAAGCTGAGTATTTATGCAACAACACAATCGCCTGCAACTTTAGTAAGCACTTCGTTTTATGGTTTAGGAATTAATCCGAAGGATGATTTAATATATGCAAGTCGTGTTGATTTTTCTGCCAGAACTTATGTATTACGCTTTCAAGCAGACGGAACAATGATTGATTCTGTATTAGCAGGAATTGCTCCTAATGGATTTGCGTTTAACTAAACTATTTGCTTAGCAACAAATCAGTACTTACAGCAGTATTGCTTATATTATTAGCACGATCGCGAATATAAAACTGAAAACGTCCTTGTGTGTTTAATAAAATCAAGGCACTGATATAATCCATGCGATAAGTAACAGTTGCTTCAATCGACTTACTATTTCCAGGAGGCTCGATGTATTGCATACGCTGATTAAATTTCACTTGTACGCTATCGAAATAAATATTGGTATCACAGTTAGGAGTTATATCTGTTACTTGCGTCCATATTTTTTTCGGACGGTAACCAGCTCCGTTTTTCTCCTCGTAAGCAATATAAAGATTACTATTATCTGCTCCGCAAGAAGTATTAAATTCATTTTCTAAAAAACCAATATCTCCATCGCCATCTTTAATGGTAAAAATAAAATCGACTGCTGTATCAACACCTGCAGCATCAGAATACTTAATAAAATTATCGAAGCTCACTTCAGGAGTAGTAGAAAAAGTTTGGTCTTTCTTACAAGAAGTAATCATCGCAAAAATTACCAATGTCGATAAAAAATATTTTGTCATACTGCTAAATTACGAATTTGATTTTATACTAAACTGGCTTGTAAATTAATGCTGATCGTTCTTTACTTCCCAACAAATCTTTTGCTGCTGTCTGAATATCTTTTGCGCTTACACTTTTTACTTTCGCTCTTATTTCATCCACTGAAATTACCGAACCAAAATTCAAAAATGCTTTTGAACGAGAAAGCATCACACTTAATCTATTTTCCTGGGCCATCATAATCTGACCTAACAACTGCTCGCGATATTGCAAGAATAATTTATCACCCAACGGCTTATCACATAGCTTATCCAACTCTTGATTCGCGAGCTTCAATGTTTTATTAAAATGCTTTTGATCGGTAGCAAAATACAAGAAGAAAATCCCCGTATCGCTATAGGTGTGGTAACCCGACTCAATCGTATAGGTAAATCCATACTTCTCACGCACATTCAGATTCAAACGCGAATTCATTCCTGGACCACCGAGCAAATTATTTAACAAAACCAACGTGTATCGCCTCGGATCATTCAATGCATAACCAGGAGTTCCGCTGATATAATGTACCTGTGAAATCGATTTAGAAATTTCTACTTCTGATGATTTATAGTTTTTATACTTTGTTCGAACAGGTACTTTATTACTAGATTTTTTTGATCCGAAAAACTCTTCTGCCAACGCTATCGCTTTTTCTAATCCGATAGAACCACTTACGGAAAAAACAGTCACTGAAGGGTGATAATTACGTTTGATAAAATCGATAATATTTTTACGCTTGAAAGAACGAAGTGATTTCTCTGTACCTAATATCGGATGTCCTAATGTATGTCCTTTAAAAACCTGCCCTTCAAAATCATCAAAAATTTGTTCGTAAGGTGTATCCTGATACGAATGGATTTCATCAATGATAACATCCTTCTCTTTTTCAATTTCTTTTTCTGGAAAAATAGAATTATGGAAAATATCGGCAATTAATTCGACAGCTCTTGGCAAATACTGATTCATCACTGAAGCATGTAAACACGTTTCTTCTTTCGTTGTATAAGCATTAAGCTCGCCACCTATAACTTCAAGGCGATTTAAAATATGATATGACTTACGATTTTTGGTTCCTTTAAATAAACAATGTTCTATGTAATGAGCCAACCCCTCTTCGTTCTTGCCTTCATCACGCGTACCCGCTTTCACCATCACAGCCACATGCGAAACCACAGCAGTGGGATGATGCTCATATAAAACCTTAAGCCCGTTTTTTAGAATTACCGTTTCACTATTAACCATGTACAAACTTACTTAACTGCAAGGAATTTTCCATCGATTTTTAAAATACTTACCTCCGAATTTTACCTTTGTATGAACAAAACTCCAATTGCTTTGTTTATGCACTTTAATTATCTATGAAAAAACTAATTCTCTTCTTCGCTCTTCTGTTTTCAATTACCTATACCAATGCTCAAAATTGCATCTTATCAGGAAAAATAACTAATGCAATTAGTAATGAACCCATCCCATTTGCGGTGGTCGTTATAAAAAATGGAGCTTCTGTTTCAAGCACAACTTCTGATACATTAGGCAATTATTTTTTAAGTATTGACAAGCCGGGTACCTACAATATGGAAGTTATCCTAACCGGTTTTGTGAAAGGTACTGTTTATGAAGTCATATTGCAACCCAATAAGCGGGCTATTATCGATGTTGCGTTAGAAGAAGATGTAAAGAAATTAAACGAGGTAGTAATTTCCACCGCTGTTTATCCGAAAAAAGAAGAGAGCCCAGTATCATTAAGAACATTAGGCGTTGCGGAGATCAAACGTAATCCCGGAGGAAACAGAGATATTTCTAAAGTGATTCAATCATTACCAGGCGTGGCATCCATTCCTACATTTCGTAACGACCTTATCGTTAGAGGTGGCTCGTCGAACGAAAATCGTTTTTACCTAGATGGAATTGAAATACCAAACATCAATCACTTTGCTACGCAAGGAGCGTCAGGCGGACCTGTTGGAATGTTGAATGTAGATTTTATTCAGGATGTAAATTTTTATTCTGGGGCCTTTCCTGCTAACAGAGGAAACACTTTAAGTTCTGTTTTAGATTTTAAATTTAAAGATGGAAGAAATGACAAACCTTTCTATTCACTTACATTAGGAGCGAGTGATTTAGCAGCAGTTTATGATGGACCTATTTCTAAGAATTCTACATTGATTGCTTCTTATCGCCGTTCATATTTGCAATTTTTGTTTAGTGCATTAGGATTACCATTCTTACCAATTTATAACGACTTTCAATTCAAATACAAAATTAAGCCAGACAACAAAAATGAATTCACCTTTATTGGTTTAGGTGCGTTTGATAATTTTAAATTGAATTTGGATGCGAACGAAACTGATGAACAAAAATATTTACTAGGCACATTGCCATCTAACCAGCAATGGAACTACACAATTGGAGGAACATACAGACACTTTTCAAAAAATCGTTTTACTACAATAGTTCTAAGTAGAAATCATTTGGATAATTCAAGCAATAAATATGAAAAGAATGATTTAACAAATTCAGCAGGCAAACTATTAGATTATCAATCGGCGGAAATTGAAAACAAATTTAGAATTGAAGAGACTGCTCGATTTAAAGACTGGAAAATTAATTATGGTGTTGGATTTGAAGACGCAAATTATTCAAACAGTACGTTTAATAAACTTCCGAATGATATTACCTTGGATTTTAATTCGAAAATTAATTTTCAAAAGTATAGTGGCTTCGGACAAATAAGCAGAACATATTCGAAGACGAATACGACTATCTCACTTGGAGCAAGAATAGATGGAAATAATTATGGATCAAAAATGAATAATCCATTAGACCAGTTCTCTCCTCGATTATCTTTAAGTCAGCAGTTGTACAAAGCGCTATACTTAAATGCTAGCGCAGGAGTATTTTATCAACTACCTGCCTATACCATCTTGGGATATAAAAATAACGCAGGTCAATTTACGAACACAAACATACCTTATATCAGGAATCAACAAGCAGTAGCAGGACTTGAGTATGTAAGTCAGAATAATATTCGCGTTACCTTAGAAGGTTACTATAAAATTTACGAGAATTATCCTTTTAATCTAATTGACTCTATCAGCATTGCTAATCTGGGAGGCGACTTTGGTGTTGTAGGAAATGTTCCTGTTGATGCTAACTCAAAAGGACGCGCATATGGAGTTGAGTTATTGATACAACAAAAACTTTATAAGAATTTTTATGCATTAATAGCTTATACTTTTGGCAAGAGTGAATTCACCAATGGAGATGACAAATATGTTGCATCGGGCTCCGACTTCCGTAATACCTTAAGCTTAACAGCAGGAAAAATATTTAACAAGAACTGGGAGGCAGGATTAAAGTTCAGAATGAGCTCGGGTGCACCATATACGCCTAACGATTATGCTGCTAGTGCATTAATCAGTAACTGGAATATAACAGGACAGGCTATCCGTGATTACTCATTATTGAATACAGGAAGAACAAATACATTTACACAATTAGACATTCGAGTTGATAAAAAATATTTCTTCAAGAAATCAGCTTTGAATTTTTACCTTGACATTCAAAACTTTTTAAATCAGAAAACCTACTTCAATCCGTATTTAACTGCAGTACTTGGCGCAAATGGGTCGCCAGAAATAGATCCAGACCAGCCGGATTCGTACAAGTTAAAGGAACTACAAAATTCATCTGGGACTGTTGTTCCTACGCTGGGAGTGATATTTGAGTTTTAGTTGAGTTTTAGTTTATCAAAATCCTCTTACTAATCACTCCATCCTCTTTACTAAGCGAAATCAAATAAACACCGGCAGGAATATTAAATGTTTGAATTGAAAGTAAATTCTTTCCTTGACTTAACACACCTTCAAAAACAGTTTCGATTAATTGTCCGTTTAAATCATGCAAGGAAACTTGAACTTTCTGCGATTTATTATTGATGATTTCTAATTGCGGATTTTGTGCTTGTATGACATTCATACTAAACCCATCAGCAATCATATTATCAATTCCAGTTGAAACAATAACGACTGTATCATTTTTATTCGATAATGCCGCGCTGCAACTATTAGGTCCGCCATATACCGACAAAGCGGTGATGTATTGCCCAGGTGCGCTATAATTTACAACAGGATTCTGCTGACTAGAAGTTAGAGGAGAGCCTCCATTAAAAAACCAACTCCATCCACTTGGATTAGACGAACATGATCCGTAGTACTGAACCTGATTGCCATTAATTATGTGAGTAATTACTACAGGACAGATTTGCGCTTGGCTTAATGATGTAGTTAGAATTAACCCCAAAACAAAAAATATTTTTTTCATAAGTTTTCTAGATTTACAATTATTTTTTTTGAAATTTAATAGCGATTTTTTAAAGTTGTTGATTCATTTCAGTCTTCGCTTTATTTTTTGAGGATCCTTTCTTGTATCGAAAACTGAAATTATTATTAGATTCTTGTCTTTGATTTTATAAAACAAAAAGTAGTCTTTAACTAAATGAGCTCTGATTTCTTTTGCATTTGTTCTCTTCCCTAAATTAGGGTATTTTGCTAAAAGCTCAACACGATTCAATATCATTTCACTAAGTTTTAAAGAATATAAATTAGATTTATTTCTTTCAACCCAATAATTTAAAATTTGTGATAAATCGATTAACGCTTTCTCTGACCAAACTATTTTGAAAGCCATTTTGCAATTTCTTTTTTGACTTTACTATGCGAAACAACTTTCCCTTCTGCCACATCTTTAAGTCCTTTTCGAATGCTAGCTTTTTGCAAACTTGTAAGATACATAACATCTTCAGCTTCTTCTGAAAGACTAAGCATTTTAAAAACACTTTCTAGAAGTGACTTGTCCTTTGTTTCTTTCAATTTTGAAATAATGCGCTTTTGCATTGCCAAGGTTGTCATAACTTTAATTAATTTATTTAAACGAAAATAAAAAAAATAGAAGCCGTAACAAAGAAATTTAACTTGTATTATCAATAATAGATCCTACTAAATACAAAAAAGCCAACAATAATCTAATTACTGTTGGCTTTCGTTTTAATTTATATTTTCCGAAGTATTATGAGCTATTTAATGAACTACATCTTATTTATGTAATTTCCAATCATATCACTGAACTGATAACCATCAACAATACGATCTTTCGATAATTTATCATACGATACTAATCCCCATAAAACAAACTCTTTGATAAAATAAATATCTTCTTTAGAAATTTCCGGTTGGTATTTTTGAATCAGCTCATCAAGTGGTTTAATCAAATCCAATTGCTTCTTATATTCAACATCGCAGCAATCGTCTAATAATTCAAATCCTGATTCATTAAAAAACCATTCGATGATTTTTGCGTACGGACTTTTGTCTGGATTCTTTTCCAACTTTTCAATCTTAGGGAAATAAGCAGGAAAATAACTTTTTATTGCATCGTTAATTAAATGCTGTGCTACTATTGCAGCTCCTTCTTGTTCTCCTTCATAAACCAACTCTACCTTACCAGTTATTGCAGGAATGATTCCCATAAAATCAGATAATCGAACACTTGTATTTGATGAGCCTGATTTTAATGCACGACGCTCTGCTGTGCTTATTAAATTTTCGTAAGCCGTAATACTTAAGCGCGCACTTACACCACTCTTATTATCGATGTATTCACTTTCACGCGCCTCGAAAGAAACCTGCTCCAATAAGTCCTTTGCTAAACTTGGAACATAAACGCTATCAGATTGCTGCTTATGCAATTTTGCTTCTTGACTTGTAATTGTACGTGCAATAGAAACTGACTCAGGATAGTGTGTTAATATCTGCGAACCAATACGATCTTTTAATGGAGTTACGATACTACCTCGATTCGTATAATCTTCAGGGTTTGCTGTAAATATAAACTGAATATCTAAGTTCAATCGTATTTTAAATCCACGAATTTGAACATCGCCTTCTTGTAAAATATTAAACAACGCTACTTGAATTCTCGCTTGTAAATCGGGCAATTCATTAATTACAAAAATACACCTGTTCGCTCGAGGAATCATCCCAAAATGAATGACTCTATCATCAGCAAATGACAACTTTAAATTAGCCGCTTTAATTGGATCGATATCCCCAATTAAATCTGCAACCGTTACATCTGGTGTTGCTAATTTTTCAAAAAATCGATTGCTCCTATGAAGCCACTCTATTGGCGTATTATCTCCATGCTCTTGAATTAAATCTTTTGCATGACGAGAGATTGGTTGTAAAGGATCATCGTTAATCTCAGAACCTGCTACAAAAGGAATATACTCATCCAACAGCTCAATCATTTTACGTGCTAATCTAGTTTTAGCTTGACCACGAAGTCCTAATAAATTAATATTATGTCGAGATAAAATTGCGCGCTCCAATTCAGGTATAACCGTATTTTCAAATCCATACACACCCTCGAATACTGGATTTCCCGACTTCAATTTTTCAATTAAGTTATCGCGTAATTCATCTTTAATCGACTTTGATTGATACCCTGATTTTTTTAAATCACCTAAAGTTTTTATTTTATCTATTTTCATTATTTGGGTTTGTAAAATTTTCAATTATTTTTTATTTCAATTATAAGCGCTTAATAAATCAGCAATTATTTAATTCTCTTTTTTCTATTGGCTTCATAATCTTCAAAAATCATTTCGCCTAATCCTTTTAATCCTGTATAAAATGCTTTCCCTTGATTTGCCTCCGTGAATCGATTTACGAAACGCTGCAAGTAAGGATCATTGGCAATCATGAACGTAGTAATTGGAATATGTAATTTTCTTGCTTGTGCAGCTTGATTATAACATTGTTCAACTATGTATTCATCAAGACCATTTGAATTCATATAATAGGTTCCATCTTTTTCACGAACACAACTTGGCTTACCATCAGTAATCATGAAAATCTGCTTGTTGGTATTTCTCTTCCGACGTAAAATATCCATCGCTAATTGCAAACCTGCAACTGTATTTGTATGATAAGGACCGACCTTTAAATAAGGCAAATCCTTAATTGCTATTGGCCATGCATCATTACCAAAAACTAAAACATCAATCGTATCTTTCGGATAACGAGTAGTGATTAATTCTGCTAATGCCATCGCTACTTTTTTAGCAGGTGTGATTCGGTCTTCTCCATACAAAATCATACTATGACTTATATCAATCATAAGCACTGTACTCATCTGTGATTTGTATGTCGACTCTTCAACGATCAAATCATTTTCAGTAAGTTTAAATTCATCAACTCCATTATTGATTTGTGCATTTCGCAAACTTTCTGTCAACGATATACTTTCTAATCCATCGCCGAAATTATAATTTCGAAACTCCCCAGTTTGTTCATCTCCACTGCCTACGTGTTTTGTTTTATGATTTCCTTGTCCAGCTCTTTTTAGATTTCCAAAAATCTGATCTAAAGCCTGCTGACGAATTGCGCGTTCTGTTTTTGCAGTAATAGCTATTCCTCCACTACCATCCTCATTAATTTCATCACGGATATATCCTTTCTTTTTCAAGTCTTCGATAAAATCATCAATCGTATAATCTTTATCTGTCAACTTATACTCAATATCTATCTCTCGAAGCCACGAAATAGCCTCATCGAAATCGCCAGCAGTATGGACAATAAGTTCCTTAAAAATATCAAACAGCCTATCAAAAGGAGATTGAAACGGCGCCTCGTATTTCTTAAATAAAAATCCTTTTTTTATCTGCTTATTCATTTGATAACAACTGCTAAATTCTATGATTGTAAATAGTAAACAAGTGTATTCCTTTTAAGTTATGAAAAACGGAAAAAGTTTATTTCATTCACTCTAATGTAGAAAGAAAAATCTAAATAAATAGAAAAAGCCCCGCAGATTTAATTTCCTGAGGGGCTTTCCATAAACTATTTGAATTACTTACTCATTTCCGTAAAGTTCTTGTAGAACAACGGAATAGTTTCGATTCCTTTTAAGAAATTAAAGATGCCATAATGCTCGTTTGGTGAGTGAATCAAATCACTATCTAATCCAAAGCCCATCAAAACACTCTTCAATCCTAATTCTTTTTCAAACAATGCAACAATCGGAATACTTCCTCCACCACGTGTAGGAATTGGTTTCTTACCAAATGTAGTTTCCATAGCCATACTCGCTGCTTTGAATGCTATCGAATCAGTTGGAGTAACAACTGGCTCTCCACCATGATGAGGAGTTACTTTTACCTTCACCGACTTAGGCGCGATTGATTCAAAATGCTTTGTAAATAGCTCTGTAATTTTATCCGTAGTTTGATTAGGAACTAAACGCATAGAGATTTTTGCATACGCTTTACTTGGCAAAACAGTCTTAGCTCCCTCTCCAATATATCCACCCCAAATTCCATTTAATTCAAACGTTGGACGAATACCTGTACGCTCTAAAGTTGTGTAACCAGTTTCTCCGTGCACATCGTCAACATTCAAATCTTTTTTATAATCATCAAGATTAAAAGGTGCGCGATTTAAATCTTCACGTTCTGCATCTGTTAAAACAACTACATCATCATAAAATCCTGGGATTGTAATATGATTGTTTTCATCTTTTGTTTTAGCAATCATCTCACATAAAATTGTGATCGGGTTTGCAACAGCCCCACCATACACACCAGAGTGTAAATCGCGGTTAGGACCTGTCACTTCAACTTCCACATAACTTAATCCACGTAAACCAACATCGATTGAAGGAATGTCATTCGCAATAATAGAGGTATCACTAATCAAAATGATATCACCTTTCAAACGATCTTTATTATCACGAATCCATGTTCCTAAATGCGATGAACCGACTTCCTCTTCGCCCTCAATCATAAATTTCACATTACACGGAAGTGTATTCGTTTTCATCATCAATTCAAAAGCTTTCACATGCATAAACATCTGACCTTTATCGTCGCATGCTCCACGAGCTACAATTAAACCATCTTTAATCACAGGTTCAAACGGTGGTGATTCCCATAACTCTAACGGATCTGCAGGTTGAACGTCATAATGACCATAAACCACTACTGTTGGTAGTGCTGGGTCTATCATTTTCTCTCCGTAAACGATTGGATGACCAGGCGTAGGACAAACTTCTACCTTGTCAGCACCAGCCTCAATCAATCTGTTCTTTACAAATTCTGCATTGCGCTGTACATCTTCTTTATACTTAGAATCTGCACTCACAGAAGGGATGCGAAGCATATCCATCAGCTCCGCTAAAAATCGATCTTTATTTTCTTCGATGTATTGTTTAATATGTTCCATAATTTTGACTTAACTTTGTTGAATCACACTCCAAATATAGTTTAAAAGCCAATTCATTTAAGAATGGAAAACAGAATATTCATAAATAAATTCACTTGCCTTTTTATTACCATATTGATAATTAGTTCAAAAATTTTTGCGCAGGTTCCGGCAAACGATAATTGTTCCAATGCCAGATTTATAAATCTCGATGCTACAGGGAATCTTTGCTTTACTAGCAGTAATCAATTTGCTTCTAGCGATGGATTTTCTAATACTTGTGATGCAGGGGCCACAGCGCCATTGCCTCCTGGCGGTCGCGAGGTTTGGTTTACTTATATTACTTCTGGTCCGATAAACACAATTAATGTAATTCCGTCTGGAGCAACCCCTATTCAAAAAGCATCAATAACTGTATCCA
>JBJOND010000010.1:0-41025 GCA_046052065.1 Bacteroidota bacterium
AACTTCGCCATGTTTATGGCTATGAAGAGAAAGAACTTAGTGCATAGTGCAAATGGAAATCACTGGTTAAGTTTCATTGGTAGAGCAGGAGGCGGGTTTGTATTTCCAAGAACTGATTGTACTATCAATAACGTTCGTCGTGATGATCAGTTTCATGTAGCAGGGTATATTATAGGAATTGATGGAGGATTACGTTACGATTTCCACCATCGTATCTTTTTTGAAAATGAAGCGAAGTGGTCATTCGTTAATTATACCTCAGCACTCTTGCCTTATCAAGGTCGCGCGCGACATCATTTTTGGGCATTTGAATATATCTTTACGTTAGGATATAATTTCTAGATGCTTTTACTGATTTAGTAATCACTTTAAACGATAAACCGTTAACCGATTATCATTAATAAGTAACCCAGGATTAATTCCCATTTTTCCTTCGGGAACTTCCATCTGAAAATAGTTTTTGTAGTAATTAATCCATCCAGGGAACAACTGCTGCGTTTCTGGATCTTTGAACGTCATCGGTTGCATTTTGAAAAAGTCTTGTTGCTGATTAACAGACTTGAATACATAGTAAATTAGTTCGGCACAATAAAGCTGATTGCTATCGGGTAAATATTTTTCATCGTATTTTATGCCACGGTATTTTTTTACTTCTTCGTATGCTTGGATTGTCAACGACTGATATTCATTTTTTAAGCGACCAACGAAAATTGTTTGCTTAGTGCGTTGAGCGAATTTTTCTATGGAAAGAGTATCAGCAATGTTATCATACGATTCAATAATAACTAAACTTCCATTGTAGTCAGTTAACATTCCTACATGAGAAAAGTAATGTCCGTTGTAATGAGGAGTAACTTTCTTTATCGCATTAGACAAATCGCCACCACCTAAATCCTGAAATAAAAAATCGCCAGCTTTCAGTTCTTGCAATCCAATTTGCTCTTGCGCAAAGGATGTTTGAAACAAAAAGCTGACGATAATTAATATGTTAAATCGCATTAAAACGATAAGTTATAAAATGTTCTAGCTTGAACGCCTTGCTTGTTTTTAATAGACTGTATTTCTTTTAGAATATAATACTGATCTCCTAATGTCGATTGGAAGTACCACACTTTTGCTTCCTCTGAAAGTCCACTCATGATTTCTTCAAATGGTTCTTTTTGTTCAGGCATCGATTTAATACGATATTCTTTAATTTTTGCTAAGTCGGCCGCAATGCGTAATGCATCATTAAGGTTTCCAATCTCATCGACTAATCCAATACGTTTGGCATCAATCCCAGACCATACACGTCCCTGAGCAATACTATCGACATCTGCCTGCTTCATTTTTCTTCCTTCAGCAACTCGTGATGTAAACGTATTATAAACCTGATCAACACTTCGCTGAATAATTACTCGCTCGCTTTCAGTCATAGGGCGACTCATTGTTCCGATATCGCCATAATTGTTTGTTTTGTAGGTGTCGAATGTAATTCCTAGTTTGTTCTTAAACATATTTTGAGCGTTGAACATTAATCCGAACACACCTATAGACCCCGTTAGTGTTGTTGGTTCTGCTACAATTTTATTAGCAGCACATGAAATATAATATCCGCCAGATGCAGCTAAGTCGCCCATAGATACAACAACAGGTTTTGCTTTTTTCGCTAATACTACTTCTCTCCAAATAACATCCGAAGCCAATGCGTCTCCACCTGGGGAATTTACTCTTAATACAATCGCTTTGATTTTATCATCTTTGCGTGCATCGGCAATTGTTTTAGCTAATGTTTCAGATCCAATTTTTTCATCATCACCTTCACCACCTGAAATCTCTCCGTTTGCGTAAATAACAGCAATTTTATCTGAAGCAGTTGAAGTTGCAACGGATGCATTTTTGTATTTACTTAAGGTGATAAATTCAGGAGCTTCTCCTTTTTTCTTTCCTGCTTTCACACTTAAGTCATCCATGAATTCATCATAGTATGCAAGCTTATCAACTAATTTATTATCCAAGGCATCTTTTGCTTCATTAATCTTTAAGCTGTCAGCCATTAAATTAATAGCATCAGGGGTAATCTTTCTTGAAGATGCAACATTGGTAACAATATGATTCCAGATTGGATTTACAAAGCCTGCAATCTGTGCACGATTTTCTTCACTCATATTCTCACGGATGTAAGGCTCAACTGCACTTTTAAATTTACCATGACGTATAATCTGTGGTTCAATCTCTAATTTATCCAACGTGCCTTTTAAAAACATAATTTCAGTTGAAAGGCCAGTAAGTGCTAAACTACCTTGAGGATTTAAATAAATTTTATCAGCAACACTAACTAAATAATAAGCACCCTGCGAATAGTTCTCTGCGTATGCATAAATAAACTTCCCTGATTTTTTAAAATCGATTAATGCGTTACGAATTTCTTCCATCGTAGCCATACCCATTGCAACTGATGGAACATCCAGGTAAATTCCTTTAATATGCTCGTCTGATTTAGCAAACTTAATTTCCTGTAAAATATCATTTAAACCGGGCTGACTTTTTTTACTACTTAAACTTCCAAAATCGAAATTATTAAATGGGTTTTTGGAAGTTCGTTCTGTTACTTTTTCGGATAGTTGAATGTGTAAAACAGATCCATCTTTTACTTTGACTTCTTTAGTGTCGCCAGAAGAAACTATGGCTGCGATTAATCCAATAAATAAAAAGAAGCTAATTATTGATGCTAATAGCACTCCGACCATTGCGGCCAGCACAGATTTTAAAAATGATTTCATAGGATAATTATATTTCTGCAAATATAATTGCTAATCAAATTACTCTTTGATAAATTTCAAAGTAGATTGTTTTTCTCCGATTAAACGTAAAAGGTAAAATCCAGGTGATAGTGGATTTACAGGTATATTCATTTGGTTGTAAAAATCTCCATTTGAAGTCAGGATCTCGCGACCATTAACATCCACGATAGTATATTGTTGGAATTTTTCAGTTGATAAGTCAATCGTTAGTTGGTCTCTGGTAGGGTTGGGATAATACTTTAAATTCACATTATTCACAGTAGAAACTCCCGATACGCCATTAACAATAACCTCAATCGGATTGGAATTGCCATCACAAATTCCATCATTAATGTTTATCTGGTAGGTCCCTGGTGTGTAAACCACTAATGAATCATCTGTAGCACCTGGTATAAGGAGGCCGTTTCTGTACCATTGGTATGTTCCTACAGCTCCACTTACATTAATTAAAGTAACGGAGTCGCCATTGTTAAAGGTGGTATTACCATTGGCATAGATTAGTGCTTGAGGGGAGTCATGAACATTAAGTGTTGCTAATGGAATATTACTGTACATTGCTGGATTGGTAGCAGCAATTCTAAAACGATAAAGGTTAGAAGGAGGGATGCCCGAAGGAATCGTAAAGGTTATGCTATTCATGATTGTAGCCGGAACAACCGCCATTGTGGTAGGGTAATCAAAATTTCCAAAATCGTCTGATAGTTGCGCGATGAATGTATTTCCTTCGTTGAAGCTGCCAAAGGTAAATGCGCCAAACGAATATTCATGTCCTGAGCAATAGGCCCCCGATCCAACAAATGTTTGTATGTCTACCGCTCTTCCAATAATTTTTCCTTGACCAGCACCAACAGCTAATGCAGAGTAGTTATCAATAAAATCGACTCCATGCACATTGTTGCAAGGGGAAAATTCTTTCTCCCAGTTTAAGCCATTATCATTTGTTTTGAATATACCCTGATCAGTAAAAGCCCATCCAATATTAGCATCATTAAATTTTAAGCGATGAATGTATCCAGTAAATCCAACCATCGATCGATCTGTCCATGTTTGTCCTCCATCATTAGTGTATAAGATTTCTCCATTATTACTTCCAACCCATCCGTTCAACCCATCCGAAAAATTAAGGCATGTCATAGGCGCAAGTAATCCAGTCATACGTAAATACCAGTTTTGCCCTCCATCGTCGGTAGTTAAAATTTCAGCGCTGTTGGTAGCTATAAAGCCAGTGTCGTTAGTGGCAAAATAAACATCGGTGAAGTTGTACTGAAATCCTGTGAATGCTGTTGTTTCAAAGTTCCATGTATTCCCGTAGTTAGTCGACTTTAAAATTAAATCGTTATTACCAACAGCGTAAAATATTCCATTTGGCAATCGATTTATGACATTGATATCATCAGAATAAATTGTGTTTACTAATGACCAAGCAGTGCCGCCATTGGTAGTTCTTACTATAGTACCGCCATTTCCAACGGCAACAGCAGTATTGTTGTTAAATGATGTAATGCTTTTTAAGTTAGCAGTGATGCCTGAGTTTAAATTAGTCCATGATTGTCCATTATTTGTTGACTTTACAATTGTTCCTGCGTCACCTACAGCATAGCAAATTGATCCTGTATGATGAATACCCCATAATTCCTGGTTGGTGACTCTGTTATCTAATGAGGTCAAACTAGCACCAGCATTATTGCTAATTGCTATTTTCCCATTGTCACCAACAGCAATGATTTTTGTAGGACTTAATCCGATACAATTGTTCAAAGGGTTTCCTAAAAGAGTGGAATTTGAGTTCCATGTTAATCCTCCATCAGAAGTAAAGAATAACTCCCCATCTTCAGTTGTTGCAAGGTATATATTGGCATAAACAATTTTAACTGAAGTAGGAGCAGAGCCGCTAAAGGAAGATGGTGTATTAATCTGTGCATTCCAGGTCACACCATTATCTGTCGATTTGTAAAGTGTGTTGTTAAATGCAACTAATGCAGTGGCGTAAAATGTTACTATATCCATAGCATTAAACACTCCCGAAAAACTCGAATTAATGTTCCACGATTGTCCGAAATCGCTAGTATGTAATACGCTACCTAACGCTGTAGTTGCAATTCCATTACCATTACTTTCTATTTTAATTGAAGTCAGATTATTACCACTGACAGTATACTGGTTATTCCATGTGTTACCTCCATCAATTGTATGTTGAATCGTGTTTCCAACGCAGGCCCAACCTTCATTTAAAGAAATAAATGAAATGGCTGATGCATTAGCTCCGAAGAAACTGCTTTTTAACGACCATGAATTACCTCCATCAATGCTCAAGTAAAGTTTATTAATACTATTTAGATAATAAATCTTACCTGTGTCGATAACATTAAGGTCAATGATGTCATTATTTTGAAAACTATACTGATTGGTCCAGGTGTTACCGGCATCTGTAGTTTTTAAAATTGTCCCAGCCTCGCCGACCATCCATCCAATAGTATTATCTGCAAATGCTATTTTTTGAAGGTTGTTTCCCGTTGGACTAGCATGCTTATACTCCCATTGAGCAAAAGATGAATTGCTGAACAATAGGGACATAAAAAACAAAGAAAAATATGTTTTAATGAATTGCTGGTTTTTCATTGGTAGATTGGTTAGACCATTTCTACGAAGATATCCATTTTGGGACGTTAAAGGGTAAAAAAAGTCCTGCTTTTAGGCAGGACTTGATATTAATCAATATTATCAGTTGAGTGTTCATCTTTTTTTCTTCTGGTAATCTCATCTCGTATTTTAGATGCCGTTTCGTAATCCTCATCTTCTAATGAATTGTTTAGGGCATTGTTTAGTTCTTCGTCATCCATCCCTCTATAAACATCATATGTTGTATTTTTAGCACCTTTATGTTGAGGAGGGTAATGTTGTGGGTGTTGATTCGAATCATCATCATTCGGTTCTAGATCCTGTCTATCGATTTCTTCCAGATTAACACCAGCAGCATTTAGGATTTTATCGTAAGTGTAAATTGCGGCATCAAAGCGAACTGCTAAAGCAATGGCGTCTGATGTTCTTGAATCGATTTGATGTTGTGTGCCATCTTTTTTAGAGGTACAACAAAGCATAGCGAAAAATACTCCCTCTTTAAAGTTATAAATGATAACTTCATCAAGGGTAATCTCAAAGGCATTGGCAAATGTTCTGAAAAGGTCATGCGTTAATGGTCGAACAGGAGCTATTTTCTCCATTTCTACAGCTATTGCTTCAGCTTCTACTTTGCCAATAATTATTGGCAAACGACGCATACCATCAACCTCCAAAAGCGTCAGAACATATGCGTTTGAAGTTGTTTGGCTGTTTTTTAGCCCGTAGATATCGAGTCTTATTTTTTTCATATGCTTTCGAAACTTGCTTTCGATTAAGCGTTCACAGCTTTAAACTCTTTAATTGCACTGATAAGTTGTGGCACTACATCAAACGCGTCTCCAACAATGCCGTAATCAGCCGCCTTAAAGAAAGGTGCTTCAGGATCTTTATTGATAACCACAATAACTTTAGAAGAACTTACGCCAGCTAAATGTTGGATGGCTCCTGATATACCAATGGCAATGTATAAATTAGGACTAACCGCGATTCCTGTTTGACCAACATGCTCACTATGTGGACGCCAGTGTGCATCAGAAACCGGCTTTGAGCATGCAGTAGCAGCTCCTAATAGTTGAGCTAATTCTTCAATCATTCCCCAGTTCTCCGGACCTTTCATTCCCCGACCTGCAGAAACTACTAATTCAGCATCAGGCAATGAAATTTTATCAGATGCGCGAACGATTTCTTTAACCATTGTAGCGAAATCATTACTTCCGGTTGTTGGTGTAAAAGATTCTATATTAGCATTCTGTGGATTTTCAACAACCTTGTAAGAGTTAGGCATAAGAGCGATAACTTTATTCTCGCTACTGATAGATACATCGGCGAAAGCCTTACCTGAAAAGGCTCCTTTGCGAACCATAAATCCATTGGTTGTGTCAGGCAATGAAACAGCTCCATCTACATAAGCAGCGTTCAATTTAACTGCAACACGAGGCGCTAATCCTTTTCCTGAAAAAGAAGCTGATAAAACAACCACGTTGGCATTTTCCTTTTGAGCAGCTTGAGCGATAACAGCTCCGTAAGCCTGATTAACAAACGATTTATAAGCATCTTCAGAAACAGATAGAATTTTTGAAGCACCGTAATTGGCTAATTTATTTAGCTCATCGGATGAAACGTTTCCAATTGAAATGGCAACAAGGTTAGTTCCTAATTGTTGAGCAATTGCAGCTCCGTATGAAACAACTTCAAAACTCGATTTTTTGAATTTGCCTTCTGCGTGTTCTGTATAAACTAAAACTGACATATCGTTGTGTTTTATTATTTTGAATTAAATAACTTTTGCTTCTTGATTAAGTAAATTTACTAAACCTTTCACGTCATCGGCATTCACCAATTTCACCTGACTTCTAGGGGCTGGTTTGTCATATTGGGTGATAGCTTGCAATGTAGGAACATCTGACGGCTCAATAACCGCTAATGTTTTTGTTCTTGCACTCATAATACCACGCATACCAGCAATACGAGGTTCTGCCATTCCTTCAGATGCACTTGCTACTAATGGAAGTGGGCAAGAAATAACTTCTTTACCACCTTCAATTTCTCTTTCTAGTGTAGCTGTGGTTCCATCAAGGGTTAAGGACTTAACAATTGATATTGATGGAATGTTCAATAATTCTGCAATCATAGAACCTACCTGCGCTCCGTTATAGTCAATTGATTCACGACCTGTTAAAATCAAATCGAATCCTTGCTCTTTAGCATAATTAGCAATTTGAGAAGCTACAAAAAAGGCATCTCTAGCATTTGCATTAATACGAACAGCATCGGACGCACCAATTGCTAAAGCCTTACGAATAGTTGGTTCTGCAGCAGCATCGCCCACATGAATAACAGTTACTGTTGATCCAGCGTTAGCTTCAGAAATTTCTAGTGCTCTTGTAAGAGCTATTTCATCGTAGGGATTGATGATATAGGTAACACCGTTGGATACAAACGACTTATGGTCATCTGTAAAATTGATTTTTGTAGTAGTGTCGGGAACGTTGCTAATGCAAACTAAAATTTTCATAATTGTCTCGTTACTTTCAATGGTGCAAAGATACTGAGCCAACTCCACTAAAAAAAGAAAATAAGCTGATAATACATTACAAAATACCTTGATATCAACCAGCGAATATTACTTTTGTGGGCACAGAAAATCACAACCATGGAAGATCGCATCAAAATGCTTAAGGAGTATATTCAAGATGATCCTTCAGATACATTCTCTCGCTATGCATTGGCGCTCGAGTATGCTAAAGCAGGCGAGGCCTCAAAAGCCATCGAGTACCTAAAGCAACTTCGGATTATTGATTCAGAATACCTTGCGCTCTATTATCAATTGGGAAAGTTGTTACAACAAATTGGTTTGTTAGACGCTGCTATAGAAGTGTTTAAAGCTGGTATTGCAGTGGCTCAGAAACAGCAAAACCGCCATACAGAAAGCGAATTGCGTGGTGCATTAATGCAATTAACAGACGATAATGAATAGTTTTTTGGTTTTATTACATCTTTTATTTTTTTGTTAAGTGGTTAACTTTATTTTTGTCACTCGAAAAAAACAATAATCATGAGAGAACTACAATTTCGCGAAGCCTTAAGAGAAGCAATGCAAGAAGAAATGCGTCGTGATGAGAGCATCTTTTTAATGGGTGAGGAAGTAGCTGAATACAATGGAGCTTATAAAGTAAGTCAGGGAATGCTAGCTGAATTTGGTGAGAAGCGAATTATCGACACTCCAATTGCTGAATTAGGATTTGCTGGAATAGGTGTAGGAGCTGCTATGAATGGACTACGTCCAATTATAGAATTCATGACATTCAATTTCTCGTTGGTAGCTATTGACCAGGTAATTAACTCGGCAGCTAAAATGAAAAGTATGTCGGGTGGACATTTCGGTTGTCCGATTGTTTTTCGTGGACCAACAGCTTCTGCTGGTATGTTGAGTTCTCAGCATAGTCAGGCTTTTGAAAGCTGGTACGCCAACTGTCCGGGGTTAAAAGTAATTGTTCCTTCAAACCCTGCTGATGCAAAAGGATTATTAAAGTCAGCAATTCGTGATAACGATCCGGTGATTTTTATGGAGTCGGAACAAATGTACGGCGATAAAGGAATGGTGCCTGATGGAGAATACTTAATGCCTATCGGTGTTGCTGATATTAAGAAAGCTGGAACAGACGTTACAATTGTGTCGTTCGGTAAGATGATGAAAATCGCTTTGAAAGCAGCTGAAGAATTAGCAGCTGAAAATATCAACGCAGAAGTAATCGACTTAAGAACGGTTCGTCCGATTGATTACGCAACAGTAATTAACTCAGTAAAGAAAACAAATCGTTTAGTGATTGTAGAAGAAAGCTGGCCATTGGCGGCTATTGCAACAGAAGTAGCATTCAAAGTACAACGTGAAGCATTCGATTATTTAGATGCGCCGGTATTACGTGTAATGGGAGGCGATGTTCCTTTACCATATGCACCAACATTAATTGAAGCATATCTTCCAAATCCTGCTCGTGTTATTAAAGCTGTGAAAGAGGTGATGTACATGCAGAAAGCATAATAAATTCAACTTATGTTTATACGGAGACTGAAAGGTCTCCGTTTTTATTTTACATTAATTACCAGTTAGATTTTGAAATAATTCTCAAATTTGAACATGCTTAAACCGCTATCAACATCTGTTCGATTTTTACTTGGGATCTTACTTTTTTCCCTTAGCTCACAAGTTGTCTTTTGTCAGTCGCTGGTACGCAAGTTTGATATTACGGCAGGAGGAAACGGAAGTGAATATCCTAAAAAGCTTATTCGTACTTCTAATAAGCGGTTCGTATTTGTTGCACCTTCTTCGTCGGATCCGTCTCCATTTAAATCGGAACCTAACCGAGATAATACATTAGCCACCTATGATTATTGGGTGGTTTGTTTTGATTCTTTAGGCGCGAATGTATGGGAGCGAACTTTCGGCGGAACAGGAAATGACATTCCTACCTCTATTGTTGAATTAAATGGTGGAGGATTCCTTGTTGGAGGTTATTCTGACTCGCCAGTTTCAGGAGAAAAATCAGAAGCCTGTCGTGGAGGAATTGATTTCTGGTTAATACGACTTACAGCAACAGGACAATTAGTTTGGGAAAAAACATGGGGAGGAAATTCCTTTGATCAGTTAAGTGATCTATCGGTTTCTGCTTCAGGAGAGGTGTTCGCTGTAGGAACATCGTTAAGTGGTGTAAGCGGAGATAAAACTTCGGCTGCTTATGGTAGCTTCGATTTTGTAATGGCCGTATTTAATTTAAATGGTCAATTTATTTTTGATAGAACTTATGGATCTACACAGAATGATAATTGTTATGGCATAGCTTATAATGGTAACGGTGGATTTTTGCTTGCTGGCTTAAGCGATAGTCCTGCTGGCTTTACAAAGTCGCAAAATGCCAGAGGGCTCAATGATTTCTGGATGGTAAAGATTGATAGTACAGGTAAAAAACTATGGGACTTAACGCAAGGTGGTGTGGCAGAAGATTACGGATATGCTTGTCGTTATAAAGATGGATTTTATTATGTGGGTGGCGACTCCTATTCGCCGACTGGTCTTGATAAAACGGCAACGAATAAAGGAGCCTGTGATTATTGGGTCGTTAAAGTGAAAGATGCAGGAAGTAAAATGTGGGATCAAACGTTTGGTGGAAATGATGTAGATGAATTGCGACAGCTTGACTTTACTTCGAACGGGAAATTGCTATTAGGAGGTAGTTCGT
Source organism: Bacteroidota bacterium (assembly GCA_046052065.1). Classification (GTDB taxonomy): domain Bacteria; phylum Bacteroidota; class Bacteroidia; order AKYH767-A; family OLB10; genus CAINEC01. The sequence continues at coordinate 10,640 of JBJOND010000010.1, forward strand.
ATTCACAGGTAAACAATGATAAGACAGAAAGTAATCTTGGCGTAGAGCAAATCTGGCTCGTGGTAGCAGATACTGGTGGACAGAAACTATTTGATAAAACATTCTTCTCTCCTGGTCACGATGAAGATGGTTTAGTGGTAGAGATGAATCCTGGGACCTATGTAGGTGTTGTGAATTCTGCTTGCTCAATTGGTGGCTATAAAACACAGGACTCCTTAGGAATGGGAGATGTATGGATCTGTGGGCTTTCTCCCGCGATTAGTGGAGTGGAGGATTTAGCCTTTGAAAATCGTGTTAGGGTTTATCCGAATCCGTTAGTAGGTGAAGAAATTTCTATTTCTTCTGACGAGCCTTTTGAGTGGGTTGAATTAGTATCGACCGATAATAAATTAGTGTTACACCTTTATAATGCGTATAACGCTAACGAATTTCAATTTTCTATCGGAAATATAAAACCAGGAATTTATTTCCTACGAATAGGAAACAAAAATCAAACGGTGACTAAAAAAATTGTGGTAGTAAATAACTGATTACTTTCTTTTCAAAACTTTCTCTGCAGCTTCAACAATATTAACGGTATCTAAACCGTATTTCGTCATCAACTGATCAGGAGTTCCACTTTCACCGAAACTATCATTTACCGCAACGTATTCTTGAGGAACAGGAGTGTTTTTAATGATAACTTGAGCAACAGCATCTCCTAATCCTCCAAAGCGATTATGTTCTTCGCACGTTACTACACATTTTGTTTTTGCTACCGATTTCAAAATCGCTTCTTCATCGATTGGCTTTATTGTATGGATATTGATAATCTCTGCTGAAATCCCTTTGGTCGCTAATTGTTCTCCCGCTTCAATCGCTTTCCAAACTAAATGTCCCGTAGCTATAATGGTTACATCAGTTCCTTCATTTAACATTACGGCTTTACCAATTTCAAAATATTGGTCAGCAGGAGTAAAGTTTGGTACTGACGGACGACCAAAGCGCAAATAAACCGGACCATGATGTTTAGCAATAGCAATCGTTGCAGCTTTTGTTTGATTGAAATCACAAGGATTAATAACAACCATTCCTGGTAACATACGCATCAAGCCAATATCTTCTAAAATCTGGTGTGTTGCACCATCTTCGCCTAAAGTTAAGCCGGCGTGTGAAGCACATATTTTTACATTCTTGTCGCTGTAAGCAATCGATTGACGAATCTGATCGTAAACACGTCCTGTACTAAAATTTGCAAAAGTTCCTGTGAAAGGAATTTTTCCTCCAATCGTTAATCCCGCAGCAATGCCCATCATATTTGCCTCTGCAATTCCTACCTGAATAAATCGCTCAGGGTGATCTTTGGCAAATGCATCCATTTTTAATGATCCTGTTAAGTCGGCACAAAGTGCAACAACATTTTCATTTTCTTTTCCCAGCTGACTTAATCCAGCTCCGAATCCTGAGCGTGTATCTTTCTTTTCAGTGTAGGTATATTTTTTCATGGGGTAATTAATTTATCACGACACTTACGCTTGTGCCAGAGGTTATTTTAAATGATTTTTCGATTGTGTATTGCGAAGACTGTGAATTCTTCGGACGGTAAATAACACGATAGTTGCCTGGCTGTAATACTAGTGACTCGCGTGTTGCTTGATTAGATAAAGTATGAACTAAACTGAGTTTGTTATTAGCCTCCTGAACAATGTATCCGTAACCTGGATTATTATATTGGAAGTTAACAATACCAGGACTAGGAATCTGGATTGTAGTTGTTTTGCTTTGATCGATGCGAACATTGCTCGCATAGATACGAGGTGTAGAAAGAATTTCGAGATCATACTCACCTACAATGTAGCGCTGCGATGTATTGAAGTCTTGCGCATGCGTTGTTTTCATTTCCCCCGACTTTCTTACTATCGCTTTTAATTCGCGATAATCATTCTTCCCATCTATCTTCAAAATCAAATCACCTTGTGGAGCATCAATGCCAATAATGTTATGCGTTCCTGGAACTAATACAATGGAATCTTTTCCAACAGAAGGTAACGAATGCACTACGATATTATAAGAACCTAATGGATCAATATTAATAGTATCAGGATTGCCTTTTACATTCATCGTGTGCATGATGTTGTAACGAACATCACCAGAATATCGATCGTAAAACGTCATAGGAACATTCGTTTCGGTAGCTTTTCCAAAAGCATCAATCAGGTTTACCTGAACGGTTGTGTTATTAAGAGCTTGCGAAATAATAATATTTAAAGCCGACTCAAATTGTTCTTCATTTGCGGCATCGAAATAATTACCTACACAATCAAATTGCTTTAAGAAATCTTTGTTGCCACCTAATCCAATAACAAAAGGTTTTAAAATAACACCCTTACGTTGAAGGATAGCCGAAACAGCACATGGGTCGCCACCACATTCTTCAATTCCATCGGTGATTAAGATGATAATATTTCTAGAAGGATCTGATGGGAAGTCGCCACCACATTTTTCTAAAGACATCGCAATTGGAGTAGTCCCATTCGGACCAATTGCATCCATGCGTTTTTTTATTTGCTCTCCATTCTTTTTTCCGAAAGGAACTTCCAAACGTGTATCATCACAATCTTGTGGAGGATAATGTTTTGTATGTCCGTAAACACGAAGTGCTAATTCTAAATTATCTAAACGTTGAAGTGAATCAACCATATTAACGAATAAACGACGAGCTACTTCAAACTTAGTATTCGATTCCCATTTTGCAATCATGCTTTGCGAGGCATCAAACAGAAATAAAATACGCGTTGGCTGATCTTTCGAGAATTGCGCCTTACTATTCAAAGAAAATAAAAGCAAAATTCCAATTAGGAATGCGCCAAGAAAAATGGAAGAATAGCTTTTAAAGTTTTTCAAGTTGATTGGATTTTAATAATCTCCTAAGGTTGCTTCATTTTGTGCAAGTGCTGTTGCTAGTTGCTCATCGTTAGGAGCCACACCATGCCATTTGTGCGAGTGCATCATAAAATCAACGCCGTTACCCATTTCTGTTTTCATCAAGATAACAATAGGTTTTCCTTGCCCTGATTTTTCTTTTGCTTCCTGCATTGTTTTCAAAATATCATCGACATCATTTCCGTTCATCGTTAATACAATCCAACCGAATGCTTCCCATTTAGCACTCCAGTCGCCACTGTTTAATACTTGCACAGTAGAGCCATCAATCTGTTGACCATTAACATCAATTGTTGCAATGATATTATCAACTTTCTTAGCTGCTGCAAACATGGCAGCTTCCCAAACTTGACCTTCTTGAATTTCACCATCTCCCATTAGAACGTAAACATGGCGATTATCATTGTTCAGTTTTTTCGCAAGTGCAACTCCAATTGAAACCGATAATCCCTGACCTAATGAACCAGATGCCATTCGAACGCCTTCTAGACCATCATGTGTAGTAGGGTGTCCTTGTAAGCGTGTGTTTAATTTTCGAAACGTAGCTAATTCGGAAACAGGAAAATAACCAGAGCGAGCTAATACGCTATAAAAAACAGGTGAGATATGTCCGTTGGAGAGAAAGAATACGTCCTGATCTTTTCCATCCATATCCCATTTTTCTGGATGATGTTTCATTATGCCACCATAAAGCGTGCATAAAAACTCTGTACATCCTAATGAGCCACCTGGGTGACCACTTTGTACCGCGTGCACCATGCGTACGATATCGCGACGCACCTGCGGAACCATATTTTTAATTTTCGAAACAGTATCCATAAGTAGTATTTACGCCGGCAAAAATAATAGATGTTATCAGAGTGAAATTCACTTATGAACATCAAAATGCATTTTGTGAATAAAATAAATTTAGATGGATTTTGCTGCTTGATTGGAAAGGGCATTCTATTTCCGATATTTGCCACATGTTTGCGATTGTAGATATAGAGACATGCGGAGGTAAATTCGAGTATCAGAAAGGGCGAATCATTGAGATTGCTATAGTGGTACATGATGGATTATCAGTTGTTAAGTCTTTTTCTTCTTTAGTCAATCCCGAATGCTACATTGCGCCCAACTTTACTCGTATTTCAGGAATTACGAATGAAATGGTAGCCGATGCACCCAAATTTCACGAAGTAGCTAAAGATATATTGGAGTATACCGAAGGCTGTGTTTTTGTGGCACATAATGTCAATTTTGATTACTCGTTTGTGCGTGACGAGTTCGCTTCGTTAGGTTATAAATTCCGTCGCGATACAATTTGCACTGTTCGTTTAAGTCGAAAGTTTTTACCAGGAAAGGATTCTTATAGTCTTGGAAAACTTTGTAATTCGTTGGGTATTGAAGTTAAAAATCGCCATCGCGCATTAGGAGATGCCGAAGCAACGGCCAAGTTGTTTGATATTTTATTAGAGGTAAAATCTACTCATCCAGTTTATAAAAATCAGGGTGCAGAAGCTTTAATGGTACGACGGATTGATAAAATCAAACAGTATATACTCAATAAAATTCCTGAGAGTACTGGGGTTTATTATTTCCTGAATAACAAACAAGAGATTTTGTACATTGGAAAGAGTACAAATATGTACAACCGCGCAATCAATCATTTTAATCCTGCAGAAAACAAGGGAAAGAAATTATTGAACGAATTATACAATGTCGATTTTGTTGAAACTGGAAGTGAATTGATTGCACTTTTACATGAAAACAAAGAAATAAAAGCGCACAAACCACAATTTAATACTCGTCAGAAGGCAGATGTGTTTACCCATGCCATCGATTATTTTTTAAATGATGAGCTGATCCTAACTTTTAAAATTGTTTCTCATGATGAAGCCCAACAGCCTCTATTGAGTTTTACTTCCATTGGTGCTGCGCGCGAGAAACTAGAGTATCTGCTGGATGAGCATAGTTTGTGTTTGCGTTATTGTTCACTTACTTCGGATGATGCAATTTGTTTTAATCATCAGATAAAAAAGTGTAACGGGATTTGCGCAGGCGAAGAAGCTGTTGAAGATTATAATTTCAGAGCTAAAAAAATCGTACAGCAGTTTACTTACGAACGTCCTGATTTTATGATTTTAGGAAAAGGTCGTAGTGCTGATGAAAATTCGTTCGTATTGATTTTGAATAACCGTTATGCTGGTTATGGATACTTATCAAAAGAGGAAATGTATTCTGATAATGAGTCGATTTTAGAGACATGCCAAGAGCGGGTTTATCATCCGGATGCTGATCATATCATCAAGAGTTGGATGAGCAGAAACAAATTCGAGGTAAAAGTGTTGTGATAAATTGTGATGAAAGTATATTGTAAATTTAATCGATGAAATTATTTCCCGACCACTCGCTTTTAGTAGAAGAATTCGAACGCATCAAGCAGATGACGGCTGAATATTGTGCGGGTAGTTTAGGGCGTAAATTAGTTTCAGAAATCACACCCTCAGATAATTTTACGGAGGTTGTTACCCGATTAGAACAGACAGAAGAGTTTCGTAAAATTATTATTAACGGCGAGCCATTTCCGTTTGATGCATATCCTGATATTAGTTCGGACTTAAAATTATTAAGCATTCGCAATTCAGTGTTGGCGTTAAGTCAGCTGGTGTTGATTTACAAAGTCATGAATCACGCTCGTGCGATGTATGATTTTTTCAAAGAACGAACTATTCGATTTCCATTATTGACGGCTGTATTAAAAGATATTCCTTTTGAAAAAGTAATTATTACATCCATCGAAGAAGTTTTGGATGATACGGGGTCCATCCGTAGTTCGGCATCTCCTGACTTAGCTCGTATTAGAAAACAGCTTGGTAGAAAACGTATTGAAGCCAATCAGATATACATGAGTGTGATTGCAAAATATCGTAAAAGTGGATGGTTAACAAATGATGCTGAAGAAAGCTGGAGAAATGGTAGAAGGGTAGTGTCGATTGTTGCAGAACAAAAACGAACAGCCAAAGGAATTGTACACGATATTAGTGCCACAGGAAAAACCTGTTTTATTGAACCCGAAGAAACATTGGCCATTAATGCGATGTTGATTCAGCTTGAACAAGAGGAGCAAGAGGAGATTCGTAAAATCCTGAAAGAGCTGACAGAGGTTTTACGGAAGTACCATACCGTTATGACGCATTATTTGCAATGTATGGTAGAGTTCGATGTCATTGCTGCTAAGGCGCGTTTAGCTATTCATCTGGATGCGCATCTTCCTTATATCGAGAATAAGCCTGCTGTCGATTTAAAAGATGCTTATCATCCCTTGTTATATGCGATGAATAAGGCAAATAAAAAGCAAACGATTCCTTTTAGTTTGAAGCTAAATCAAGAGCAACGAATATTAGTTATCAGCGGACCAAATGCAGGCGGGAAAACCGTTTGTATGAAAACAGTAGGACTGCTTCAGCTTTTATTGCAAGCAGGATTTTTAACCACCTGTGATGGGAATAGTCGTTTTGGATTTTTTAGAAAAATATTAGTTGATATTGGCGATTCACAGTCGCTGGAATTTGAGTTGAGTACGTATAGTTCGCGTTTGCAACATATGAAAGTGTTTTTGCAGCAATCAAATCCTGATACATTATTTTTAATTGATGAGTTTGGTACAGGTACAGATCCTTCTTTAGGAGGTGCATTGGCGGAATCAATTTTGGAAGAAATGAACTACCGTAAATCATTTGGGATTATCACAACGCATTATATGAACTTAAAAGTGCTTGCTGATAAAACACCAGGAATTATAAATGGTTCTATGGCTTTTGATGCGCAAAAGTTATTACCTCGTTTTTATCTGGAAGTAGGAAAGCCGGGTAGTTCCTATACGTTTGTTGTTGCAGAGCGCAGTGGATTACCTCCATCAGTGATTAATCGCGCACGAAAAAAAGTAAAGAAAAACAGTCTGGTGCTTGAAGAGTTGTTGAATAAGATGGAGCATGAGAAAGGAGAGGTAGCACGTTTACTCGACATCAATAAAAAACAAGAACGTAAACTAGAAGAGTTGATTAATAAATACGAGCGTAATGTTGCTAGTCAGGAGAAACGTTCTGAACTAGATGATGAACGAGTTCGACAGCGAGAGTTAAGGTTAGCTAATCAATTAGAAGAAAAGTTTAAGCGTTTTGTTAAAGACTGGAAAGAGGCCAAAAATAAGAAGGCTGTTTTAGAGCGATATAATTCGAGTTTGTCTGGAAGGAAAAGTAAGTTGAGTGAAAAAGAAGTGTTGATTATTGAGGAGCAGATAAAGTACACACAGCAACATATAAAGACTGGAAAGAAAGTGTTTTTACGAGACGGTAAAGTAGAAGGAGTAGTGGAAAGTGTTGATGGAAATAAAATTATTATCGTATTTGGCAATATTAAAACCACTGCCGATATTTCTCGAGTATTATTGGCTGATATGCCGAAGGAAACAGGAGTAGTTACTGCTAAGATACAGACCGAAAAGAAAAAAGAACACCACCCAAAAAATCATCCGAAGAAGAACAAAGAAGTTGTAATGAATAGCATTAAACAAATTCCTTCAGAAGAGAAGAAATCGAAATTTTTACCTAGGAAGAAGGCGGAGAATTAATTTAGTTTTCATCGTTATTCATGTTAGCATACTTCTGCGATAACTCTATCTTCCCTAATTTCCTATAGGCTTTTGACAGAGAATCGGACGTTGCTACTGATGAAGGAAATGCATCTAAATTTGCTTTTAATATCACAACTGCTTCTTCATTCATTCGCTTATGCATTAACTGCGTAGCTAAATGAACATAATGGGCTTCGTTTTGCGGATAAGTAATTTTACTTCCTGAATTAGTTAGTTGTGCTAATTGCTGCTTTAGATTAGTTGTCTTATTTTGAAAATAATTAAAGTCGATAATTCCATCTACAAGATCACTTTCATATTTTTGAATGCAATTGACTAATTGATCTTCCTTGCTTAATGTTTTTAGCTGGTTACGTTTGATTTTTGATTCATAACGTAAGCCATAAACAGTAAATACGGTATCACCTTCTGCATCGATCAAATCTTGAAAGTTTAATAAAGCCGCTAAAGCTAATTGAGAGTAATTCTGACTTTCATTTTTAAATCCGCAGGCTTCCGTTTTCCAAAGTTTTATGATTAGTTCTTGTCCTCCTGTTTTTGGATTAATTTTATTTAAAGCGCAAGCAACATTGCCAGCTCCTGCATGATAGCTATGCATCACCAATAAACGAAACCATGTATCGGTTTCATTGTAAGGAATATTGCGTGAATTAAGCATTTTCTTTACTAATGGAATACAGATTTTTGAAATCAATTGCGAAGAAGCATAAGACGCTTTTTTCAAATCTGTTCGATCATCGCGCTTAGCATTTACAACTAATCCGTATTGGGTCGCCACAGATTTCATTAACTGAAAAGGACCATTTGCCCCTGCGTATGAAACCGATTTGCTTTTACCAGGACTTTCAATTAACAAGATTGTTTGCGCATACCACGGGTCAACACCGTTCTCTTTGAAATAACCCACAGCTTTCGATAAATACATCATCGTTTTGCGATGCTCAAAAAAATCGCGCTTTCCACTCGTTACATATAATTCACGATCTGTCTCGATATTGTATTGCTGACGAACTTTTGATTTATTTCTTGTTAACTCAGCTTCTGAAATTAATTTCCAATCGTTATACGGAACTTGAACAAGTGATTCACGTGTGTCTGCCGTATTTACAATGCATGAATCAGGACTCAAGCAAATAATCTTTTTCCAGAATGCGGGTTGCGCTAATTGATCCCAGCGTTCAGTTTTTAATTTATGATTGTCGACAAAATACATTTTGCTAGTATCCTCTTTGGTAGCAACAATCTTTTTAACTAACATCGAATCAAAATGACTTAAAACAACAGGAGGAGTAATAGACTTATCTGAAGGTTCTTTGCCAGAACATCCAATAGAAAATAGAATGAATGTTGAGCTTATAAGTGTATTTGTAATAATTTTTTTCATTGAATAGGGAATATCTTTTGGTAACGGATAATTGATGGTAAAATTGTTTGTTAAGGATTTCAAATTTAATGTTTGATTTCACTGTTTTCACTGCGTATAATTATTTATTATGAACGATTTGTTGTTAAACATTTGAAAGGTCTTCATCTTATTTGTTAAATTTTAAATGTGGGTTTTATTCTTATTTTTGCAACATGTCGACAACTCAATTTAAAGACTCAATAGAGATCACTGCTGCCAAAGAATTAAAGCTATTTGTTCGTTCAATGGCTGCCTCTTATCGTTTTATTTTTCAGCAAATGGAGGTCGATTTTGTTAAGCGCGCCGATATGCTCGAATTAATTGAGCATGACGAAGTGAGTAAACTGGCATCACGTTTTGCGACGATAGCTGACGGCGATAAGCTTGTATTATCGCGGATTGAACTTTATCAGTTATATACGATGATGGAATTGGTTTGTCGTAGTTTTTTAACCGAAATAGGTGATACCTATAAAGAGATTACAATGCGTATCAACAAGGTTGATGAGGAGAAGTATAATGCAGTTCGTAATATTGAACTTAAGATTGCACAAACTTTAATTCAACAAATCAGAGTAGATTTTGCTAAAGATCCCGACTTCGAAGAGATTGAAGAGAAGTTGGAAATGCTCGACTAGTGCCTGGTTAATTTTACATTATCAGGAAAGTAAATGTTAAGCAGGAATTAACTAAACAAGTTCAACTTAATATTCCTTTCCGAATTTCATAATAATCTGGTGACCCTAAACTTATACGAAATTAACCTTGCTGTTATTCTTTTGCAGTATTGTTTTAAATGGTTAATGTATAAGAACGGTTGTTTAAAGGTTTTAGTGAATGTTAGTTTTGGAATCAGGGAGGTGAAAAGCTTCCCTTTCTTTTTTTATAAACTATTTGACCAATCGAAAAGCGAATTGTGAATCTCGTCCATTATATCTGTTTTGACTCCTGAAAATTTCTTTTTCTCGTCGATAAAAACGGTAATCATTCCTGCATTTCTTCCGAACTCCATATCTGAAATAGAATTTCCAACGATTACTGCTTTCAATAAATCAATTTCAGGGAAATTATTTTGCGCTTCTAATGCCATTACTGGGTTCGGCTTTCTTCGGATGTCGGAACGGTCTGCAGCAGGCGCGAAGTAAATAGCATCAATACGTCCACCTTCATCTTCAATTGCTTTTTGCATTTGCTGATGAATAGCATTTAAATCTTCTTCTGTCATTTTCTGAATACCAATTCCTCGTTGATTAGTAACTATAATAATCCTTCCGAAGATTGCTGATAATTTAGCTAAAGCACTTAAAGCTCCTACTTCAAAAACAAAGTCTTCCCAACGTGTTACATAGTCATCACGAAGTTCTTTGTTAATTACTCCATCACGATCTAAGAAAAGTGTCCACGTTTTATTATAAATCATTTTGGAAAAATCGTTTCTTCTATCAGCTGACAAATAATATGTCCAATTAAAATATGGGACTCTTGAATACGAGGTGTGTCTGTGCTAGGTACACGTAACAAGATGTCACAACAATCGTTCATTTTTCCTCCTGATTTTCCTGTCATACCAACGGTAATCATGCCTTGCTTTTTAGCCATTTCCATAGCGGCTATTATATTTTTCGAATTGCCGGAAGTTGTAATTCCAACTAGCACATCACCTTTTCTTCCGCAAGCTTCTACCATACGACTATAAACAACATCATACGAATAATCATTTGCAACAGCGGTCATATAAGAACTATTTACATGCAATGCTTCTGAATACAAAGGTGGGCGATCAGTATAAAAACGGCCACTTAATTCAGCAGAGATATGTTGTGCATCGGCTGCGCTTCCTCCATTTCCACAAAACAAAACCTTTTTATCGTTTTTAAATGCTTCAATACATGCGTTAGCTGCATTTTCAATCGATGCTAGTAACTCCTGATCTTCTAACACTAATTGTTTGGTTGCAATAGAATCAGCTATAAGTTTTTTAATGTCGGTCGCCATAGTTAGTGCAAAGATAATAGAATGGGATTATGGTATAAAATGTAGAATGGTCTGACTCAAATGAGACCAGGTATATTTTGTTTTTTCTTGTCGGATAGCCTCATCAAAGCAATGAATATCGCCTTCTGTAAATTCATTCATCGCTTTTGCTATTGCTGTAGGATTTACTTCAGTAACATAACCAGTTTGTTTGTGCTTAACAATTTCAGGTAGTCCACCCACATTGGTAACAACCATTGGTTTTTCGAAATGATAGGCTAGTTGCGAAATACCACTTTGTGTTGCACTGCGGTAGGGTTGTACCACTAAATCGCACGCACCAAAATAATGCTTGATTTCAGCATCAGGGATATAGTGCGAATGTAATTCGATATCGTCACTTAGCTGTAGGGAATTAATCAACTCTAAGTATTGCTTTTCATCTTCGTAAAATTCGCCTGCAATTAATAATTTATAGTTTTTACTTCTTAAGTTGCTTTCTGAAAAGGCTTTGATTAATAAATCTAGACCTTTGTAATTTCTGATAAATCCGAAGAATAAGATATAGTTAATTTCAGGATTCAAATTAAGTTGCTTGCAAGATTCTTCTTTTGTTGTTTTATCGCCATAATGATCGTAAACAGGGTGCGGCGACATCAAGCATTCTCTATTGGTGAATCGAGCAATTTCGTCTTTTACTTGATTGGATAAAGTAATAAATCCACTACATCCATTCACAAAGTAATTCGATAATAACGAATCACCAATTCGTTTTTCATGAGGAATTAGATTGTCAACAAAGCCGATAATCTTTATTTTCTTACCTAGTAATCTTGCAATAGAACCTAGTGCCGGACCCATAAAGGGAATCCAAAAGCGAAGTATTACTAAGTCAGGTTGTTGCTTCCGGATATACGATGCTGTTGTTATCCACGAAAACGGATTAATAGAACTTAATAAGCGTGTGATTTTTAATGTAGCAGGGGCAGGGTCACTGGTGAATTGGGTTTTCCCAGGAAATAAAAACCCCGGATACTGAGTTGTGAAATTTACAATTTCAACTGTATGGCCAAGCTGTTGTAAATCGACCGCCATTCGTTCATCGAACGCAGCAATTCCACCTCTGAATGGGTGGGCTGGACCTACGATGATAATCTTTTTCGAATTCATAACAGTCCGCCTATACGTAATTATAAATTAGCGGTACTTTGAATTAAATAGTTGTTGCGTTCGGTGCTGTTTCTTCCTATTAATTCGCTGATGAAACCAGCTAAGAATAATTGAGTACCGATAATCATACACGTAAGTGAAATATAAAACGAAGGACGATCTGTTAACAGGCGAGCAGGTAAGTTCATGCTTACTGCATAAAGTTTCGAAACTCCCAAATACGCAGACAAAATAAATCCTGCAAAAAACATTAGCGTACCAACTAATCCAAAGAAATGCATCGGACGTTTGCCAAAACGAGAGACAAACATGATAGATAATAAATCAAGGAATCCATTCACAAAGCGCTCTAATCCAAATTTCGTTACACCGTATTTTCTTGCTCTGTGTTCAACGGCTTTTTCTGTAATCTTTGAGAATCCTGCCCACTTTGCAATTACTGGAATGTAGCGATGCATCTCGCCATAAACTTCAATGCTCTTAACAACATTGTAGCTGTAAGCTTTTAATCCGCAGTTAAAATCATGCAAATTATGGATGCCCGACATTTTACGAGTTGCGTAATTAAATAGCTTAGTAGGTATTGTTTTCGAGATAGGATCGTAGCGTTTTTGTTTCCATCCAGAAACTAAGTCGTATCCATCTTGCACAATCATATTGTAAAGTGATGGAATTTCATCAGGACTATCTTGCAGATCTGCATCCATTGTAATGACCACACGACCAGATGCTGCTTCAAAACCTTTTTGTAACGCTGCCGACTTACCGTAATTTCGGTTAAAACGAATTCCTTTAAAATGGATGTTGTTACCAGCTAGTTTTGTAACTACTTCCCACGATTTATCCTTACTGCCATCATCAATAAAAATTACTTCGTATTGATAGCCATTTGCAAGCACAACCTTTTCAATCCAAGCGGCTAACTCGGGCAGCGATTCATCCTCGTTATAAAGAGGAATAATTACCGATAAATCAAGACTTGCTTTCGACATGAGATACAAGATTAATTCGTTTCAGTTTAAAGGATAGTATAAGAGCGAAAAAAGCGCCACCAATTAGTTTGTTAAAATATTCTTTGAATAAGATAGAAGTTAAAGTTGACTTGCTGATTTCTTCAATCATTCTGTCCTCGTAATTCTCGTAGCCACTTCCAAGCACCTTATACATTTCCTTTTTGGTCATTTCTAATTCGTGAAGGTAAGTTTGAATATAATCACTTACTAAATCAGTATAAATTAGCTTTCCGAATATGTAAATCAGTAAAACGTATAAAACGCCATAGCTTGAAACAACTAACATCTGCGCTTTAAAGGCACCCCAATAGGTAATACTACCTTTCAAAAAATTGTCGCGAAGGCCTTTAGTAGCAATATACATGAAGACTAAAGGAATCCAGAAAAAATAAATGGAGGCTGTTCCCAATGGAAACATTCCCGAAAACCAAAGAGCCAATGTAATTGAAAACATGACGAGGCCGCAGATTGCTCCGTAGTTAAATAAATGGGTAAAGGGCGAAGGTTTGTTTTCGTTCATCGATACAAATTTAATGGAAATAACCAAGTAGTAACAGGGAAAATTACTGAGTTAAAAACACCCCTTTTTTAATAAAAAATGGGGCAAGCTACTTACATCGCACCGCTCAACCACTTATCCTTGCTACCTTCCGGTCCTGGGGAGGTTCGAGGGAGCTGGTCGTATAAGACTTACCCCGAGGCAAAAGTAGAAATTTAAGGTCAGTCATAAAAATGAACTTCAATAAATTGTTAAATATTTTCAATTGTCAACTCTAAAACTCTGATTAGTAGTGGATAATAAATCAGGTAATAATCAATTTTTAACATTGTTATGAAGAATGAAAAAGGAATAAGGTCATTGATTAATTTAGCAAAAAAATTACCCTATGAAATTCTTTATCGACACAGCAAATCTTGATCAAATCCGCGAAGCCTATGATTTAGGTGTACTTGACGGAGTAACTACTAATCCATCGTTAATGGCTAAAGAAGGCATTAAAGGGAAAGATGCAGTATTAAAGCACTACGTAGATATCTGCGAAATTGCGAAAGGAGGTGATGTAAGTGCTGAGGTAATTTCGACTGATTTTGCAGGAATGATTCGCGAAGGAGAAGAGTTGGCTGAATTACATCCTCAGATTGTAGTTAAGATTCCTATGATTAAAGATGGCGTTAAGGCAATCCGTTATTTTAGCAATAAAGGAATTAAAACAAATTGTACGTTGGTTTTTTCCGCTGGACAAGCATTATTAGCTGCAAAAGCAGGTGCAACCTATGTATCACCGTTCATTGGTCGTTTAGATGATATTTCATTTGATGGTTTAGAGTTAATCGATCAGATTGTACATATTTATCAAGAATATGGATATGAAACGCAAGTGTTAGCAGCTTCGGTACGTCATACGATGCACATCATTAAGTGCGCTGAGTTAGGAGCTGATGTAGTTACAACTCCACTGCAACCAATTTTGGATTTGTTAAAACATCCTTTAACTGACTCTGGTTTAGCGAAGTTCTTATCAGATGCGCAGAAGTTTGCTTAAAAATTAAATCAATTTAAAAGCATTAAAGGCTGTTTCCAATAATAGCTTTAGGGCTGTGAATCCTTTACTAAAAGCGAGTTCAAAGCCGGTTTTGATATGGATTTATTATAAAGCAATTTTGTAAGCTATCATTCTCTTATAATTTATTTTAGCGATAATTTTTTATTGTGAGTATAGAAACCCAAATAAGAAACTATATAACAAGTCTATCAGAGGTAAAACAAAGTGATATTTTACTATTGCATAATTTTATAATCGAAAATAATCCTTCTATTCGTCTATGGTTTTTAGATGGTAAGAATGAAGAAGGGAGAGTTGTTGCTAATCCGAATATTGGTTACGGACAATATACAATTCAATATGCCAATGGATTAACAAAAGAGTTTTATCGCGTAGGATTGAGTGCTAATACTACAGGTATTTCAGTTTATATCATGGGATTGCCTGATAATAAGTTTTTAATTGATACTTATGGTGAACGTATTGGTAAGGCTAAAATAACTGGATATTGTATAAAGTTTAAATCATTAGAAGATATTTCGCTAACAGTCCTTGAAGAGGCTATTCATCATGCTTTTAAAAGTAGTGAGTGAGTTGAAAAGGATTAGTTTTGAAAACTCTTAAATTATCTATAATACATGACACATTACAATCCTAAGGACTGGATTACATTTATTTTTCGATTTCATAAGTCGGATACGTTTCGAACATTGACTCCAATGATGGTATTAATTGCAGTCTATTCTGCATTGATAGCCTATTTGGAA
This sequence comes from Bacteroidota bacterium, assembly GCA_046052065.1. Taxonomy (GTDB): domain Bacteria; phylum Bacteroidota; class Bacteroidia; order AKYH767-A; family OLB10; genus CAINEC01. The sequence continues at coordinate 26,071 of JBJOND010000010.1, forward strand.
ATTGAGTTTTGGAAACTTTCTGAAGATAGTCATGTGAAAAATTTAACCATCATGCATACCACGGTTGGTTTTGTATTGTCTTTGCTTTTAGCTTATCGAACAAATACAGCCTATGATCGTTGGTGGGAAGGACGCAAATTATGGGGTTCGCTTGTGAATAATAGTCGGAATTTAGCGATTAAGTTAAGCGCAATAGTAAATGATGAAAAAGATATTACTTACTTTAGAAAGTTAATCCCTGCTTATTCGTCGGTATTAGCAAATCACCTAATGAATGAAGAGGCAAGCTTAACATTATTTGAAGGGATGGATTTGGATATTGATCATCATAAGCATAAGCCTAATCAGATTGCTGGTTTATTGTTTAAAAAGGCGAATACACTTTATTTGTCAGGTAAAATATCAGGAGATCAGTTTATAATAATTAACGCAGAATTACAATCCTTCGCTGATGTTTGTGGTGCTTGCGAGCGAATAAAAAATACTCCAATTCCTTTCTCCTATAACGCGTTTATTAAAAAGTTTATATTCTTTTTCATTATGACGCTTCCTTTCGGATTTGTGTTTAGTCTTGGATACTTTGTTATACCTGTAGTCGTATTTATATTTTACGTCCTTGCCAGCTTAGAATTGATTGCTGAAGAAATTGAAGATCCATTTGGTAATGATACCAATGACTTACCGCTCTTGAAAATAGCTTCAAATATTAAAAAGCATGTCGAAGAGATATTGTAATAGTATTAATTTAAACTGTTATTTTATTTTTCTTTTTTAATATAATTATTCACGATATTTAGCCATTCAATTTATTAAACTATGGAAGCACTTTTATTGTACGTGATTATCGCGCTGTTGTTGGTTGTAATAGGTCTGATTTTTACTGGTAGAAGTAAAAATGATAACAATAACCTTTTAGAACTTGAAAAGAAAATTAATGATTTACAAAGTGGGCTTATAACTATAGAGCGAGCTTTGAAAGATGATTTTCGTCTTAATCGTGAAGAGAGTGCAGGTGTCGCTAATACGAATAGACAGGAATTACAAAAAGCTATTCAGGAATTCAGAAATGAGATGACTCAAGTCCTTCAGCAATTAAGTAAACAGAACGTAGAAACGCTGGAGAAAAATATTCAAACGTTTAATGAATCGATGCGCCAGAAATTTACCGATTTAGAAGGTCGTCAGGCTAAGTTGGTAGAAGCAACAGAGAAAAAACTAGAGAGTATAAGAACAACGGTTGAAGAAAAGTTAGAAAAAACATTAAGTGAAAGATTAGGACAGAGCTTCGATACTGTTGGAAAGCAGTTAATAGAAGTTCAAAAAGGACTAGGTGAAATGCAAACGTTGGCGCAGGATGTTGGCGGACTTAAAAAGGTTTTAAGTAATGTAAAATTGAGGGGAGGAATAGGTGAGGTGCAGTTAGCCATGTTGTTAGAACAAATTCTTGCGCCTGATCAGTATGAGGCGAATGTTAAAACGAAAGCAGGTAGTAACGATCTTGTTGAGTTTGCGATTAAATTACCGGGTCGCGATGATAATAATGCACAGGTCTGGTTGCCAATCGATGCTAAGTTTCCAAAGGATGTTTATGAGCAACTACAAAACGCCTATGATAATGGTGATTTAGCTTTGATTGAAACAGCTCAGAAAAACCTAGACAACACCATTCGAAAAATGGCGAAGGATATTTCTTCAAAGTATATTGATCCACCACATACAACTGAATTTGGAGTAATGTTTTTACCATTCGAAGGGATTTTTGCAGAAGTGGTGCGTAAAGCTAGTTTGATGGAAGAACTAATGCGTGATTATAAAATTGTTGTAACTGGTCCTACAACCTTAGCTGCTATCTTAAATAGTTTGCAATTAGGTTTTAGAACATTGGCTATTCAGAAGCGAAGCAGTGAAGTATGGAAAGTACTTGCAGAAGTGAAAAAAGAATTCGACAATTTTGGTGGATTGATGCAGAAAGCACAAAAGAATATTCAAAATGGATTAGATCAGCTTGATGATGTGATGGGCAAACGTACAAAAGCTATTCAACGTAAATTGCGAAATGTGGAAACAGCAATTGAGACGGACCCGAAGCTGAGTTTGCCCGAAGTGACGGATGTAGAAGATTTAGAAGATGATGAAAGTTAGATAAATGAAAAAGCCCTGTAGCAAATTACTACAGGGCTTTATTGTTTTCAAAACTACTTAAACAACCTTTATTTGTTTAGCCGGCTTTGAAACGGTTACTTCCTTTTTAGGAAGCGTTAAATGAAGAATGCCATTCTCGTATTTTGCATCAATCTTATCGGTGATAAGGTTTTCAGGCAAAGTAAAAGAGCGAGTAAATGAATTGTAAGAAAATTCCTTTCTGCAGAAATATTTCTTCTCATCATTTGTTTCTTCTTCATATTCATCTTCTTTTTCTGCACTGATTTTTAAAATGTTGTCTTTGACTTCCACTTTAAAATCTTTACGCTCTAATCCTGGAGCGGCAAGTTCAATTTTGTAGTTTTTTCCGTTTTCAATAATGTTGGCCTCGGGTATATATACCGTACCACCAAGGTCTAAAAGGCCATTGTTCAAAATGGAAGATGCGAAAAAGTTGTCCGCATTGAAGAAGTTATCTACCATCGTAGGTATAGAGCTTCCGTTTCTTTTGTTTTTTAATAGGACTGTCATTTTTTTAAAAAATTAAATGGTTAAACATTAAAACTAATTGTAGGCATAAAAGTATGGGTAGATGAATCACGTTTGTAATGATGTGAGTCATTCGATTAGTTGATATTTGTTATGTGAAATGAAGAGCAAAATCATGCATCATAACTTGATAATTGAAATTGAATTTTCATTGTAATTATTGTTCACTTTGTCAAGTAAAAGTTCGATTATTTAAAATATGTTTGTACTGACTTACATTTTATTGTTTTAATTTAATAGTATTCGTAGGTAATCAATTTAATATTGCATATACATGAAGAAAATAATTTTACTAGCTGGAGCAACAGGTAATTTAGGTTTAAGAATAGCGAATGCGTTAGCAAGCAAAGATGTTACTATTCGTGCATTAGTTCGATCAAACAGTAATGCCGATAAAATAACTTCGTTAGAGAAGTTGGGTGTAGAAATTTGCATTGTTGATAATTGGAGTATTGATGAAATCAAATCACATTGCTGCGGAGTATCATGTGTTGTTTCAGTTTTAGCAGGTTTGCGAGATGTGGTAATCGATTCGCAGAAGGTTTTGTTAGATGCGGCTGTTGCTGCAGGTGTACCTCGATTTATTCCTTCTGATTATTCTCTTGACTTTACAAAATTTTCCAATGGAGAAAATAGAAATTTAGATTTGCGTCGGGAGTTTCATTCATATTTAGATAAATGTCCTATTGCAACTACTTCTATTTTTAATGGTGCATTCATGGAGTTGTTGCTTGATGAAATGCCAATGATTGTTTTTAATAAGAAGCTTGTTATTTATTGGGGTAATGGTGACTATAAATGGGGATTTACTACAATGGATAATACAGCTGAATTTACAGCTAATGTTGCAATAGATAATAATAGTCCTCGTTATTTACGCATTGCTGGAGATATGATTGCTCCTCGAGAAGTGCGCAATGTTATTTCTGAAATAACAGGAAGTAAATACAAACTTATCAGAATAGGAGGACAAGGTTTGCTAGGAGTGTTCATTAAAATGGCGAGATTGTTTTCTCCTAGCGAAAAAGAACTTTATCCCGCGTGGCAAGGAATGCAATACATGCATAACATGATTGATGAGCGTTCAAATATTGTGGAACTCGATAATAATCGATATTCAGATATTAAATGGACCTCAGTTAAGATGTTGTTGCAGGAATTTGTAAGTAGAAAATTGTAATTCCTGTTTTTATGATTTCATTTTTAAGTTCTGATTTTTAATGATCGAGTTCTTTTTGCTTATTGCAGTAGTTTGACAGTTGATTTTTTAATTTGTCAGTTCAGATTTTTTTAAACAATATTTTTGTTTCGTTGTTTACTACGAAAACAATCTTACTATAAAAAATATTAAACCTATGTATACCTTTTTAAAAAAAGTTTTTTCGGCCGTCTTATTATTAACTCTAATGAACTGCCTAAAGCTAAACGCTCAAACAATTGTTTCAGGTGGCATTTATCAGAATACTACATGGACCTTAGCTGGTTCACCCTACCTAATGACAGGTTCTATTGTGGTTTTTCCTGGTAATACACTTACCATAGAGCCCGGAGTACAGGTGATTGTTACTGCTGATAACACTTTCAATACTGGAAATTTCATTTATTTGGAATTGAGAGGGGCACTTGTAGCAAATGGAACAGCAACACAACCAATTATTTTTACAAGTACTGATACAACTGCTGGTTTTTATAATTGGATGGGTGTGCGAATTAAAGGTAGTCAAGGTGGAAACGTTCAAATGAATAACATTGAATTGCACAATTCATGGTATGGTATTCATAACGATATTTCGGAGCCAGGCGTGACTTATACTTTCGATAATTGTTTGTTTCGTTCAAATAATTATGCACTTCAGTTAAATGCAAATTTGGTTTATAATTCTTGCACGTTTTTACAAAATGGTGTAGGTCAGGCCGCTCAAATATCATATGGAACTATGACTGCTACCAATTGTTCATTCATTGATAATTTTTGCTCAGTAACTTGGTCCAATGGTTTAAATTTGAAAGGATGTACTTTTAGTGAAAACGAAAATAATATTATTGGTTCACCAGGAACAATCGATAGTTGTCAGTTTTTTAATAACACCTATGCGTTTACTCAATGTGGTGGCCTTAATATTACTAATTCATTATTCGTCGGTAACGGTAACGGTGTTGAAGCTGAATCAAACAGTACGATTGCTAATTCTGTATTTGAAGCGAATGCTGTTGCGATTAGAATTGGGGATAATGGTGTGGTAACTAATAATCAAATATCCAATAATGATGTTGGGATTCAAGTGACAGCTTATACACCAAACTCTACAATTATTGAAAACAACATTATTTGCGGAAATACAGTTCATAATCTTGAAAACTTGACAGATAAAAACTATCAGGTTAACTTAAATTGTTTTTGTTCTCAAGATTCTACTGTGATTGAAAATGGTATTTATGACGGATACGATGATATTACTCGTGGGCTTGTTAATTACGCAATTTATGATGATTCATGTCAGACGATTATCTCTTTTGTTACCAAAGTGCAACTGGGTGGATCAACGGGAATACAAGAGTTAAGCAATCCTGTGAAGGCTTGGTACTATAATCAAAAGTTGACTATACAATCTACAAGCAATACATTGGTTTCAATTTTAGATGTGACAGGTAAAACAATTCAAGTAGTTAGTATCAATTCTGATAATACTACGATAGATACTTCATTAAATCCTGGCGTTTACTTCATCCGTAGTCAAGAAGGATTCAGTCAACGTTTTGTAGTGACAAACTAACGGGCATTACTATTTCTCTTGTATGAATTTCAAATCGTTTGTTACAAGCTTTATTATAGTATTTGGCTTAACGGTTTTATCCGGTTGTGGATTTATTATGAATGGTCTTTACGGATTAAAAAATGTGAAGCCGATGGATGATAAAACGATTTTAACCTATGGGAATAAGTTTAATATCCCACAGGATAAAAGCTATTTATTGGATTCTACTTATATTCAATTTGTAAAGAATCAAGATACAAGTAAATATAGTTCGGAAATTAACAATCATCTACAACCGTTGCAAGCTTTGTATTTTGATGAAAATGAAAAATTGATATCATACCATGTTAATTGCTATGCTGGTGGTTTTCCCAATTTAGAATGGAATAGGAATCAAGTTATGGATGTTTTTCCTCCATTACAGCAAGCTCCCGTTGATAGTTTAGTTTCATTAGCGTTGATTCGAGATTGCATTCATTCAGTAGTTGGTGATAATGTAGTAGATTCGACAAGATATAACAATACAGTTATTGTGTTTTGGAGTCGCTTTATGGGACGTCAAACAGAACGATTCATTCAAACTGTTCAACAAAATGCTAGTTTGTCGAAGGGGGGTATTGTTAATTTGATTTATGTAAATACTGATAATCTGTTTTTGGGCTTATAGTAATTTGTGGATACAGCGTTTTTTGTTGGTTAAGTTCATCCTTTTGTCCTATTGTATTATTGCTGTTTTCCCTATTCATTATAAAATCTTCGTGTTTTAAGTCATTTTGATTTTTGATTTTTTAAGATTCAAGTTAGGTATCTTATATATGTTTTCAGTGACCTTTGAGGCTGTTTTTGCCATTCGACTAAGTTGGGATTCCTAGTGTTTCTGTAGATTCTCCTTTTTTGTTTAACTTTTTTTGTCCAAACCTAAACAATAGTTGTTTTTAAATGTTATGAAGATGTTAAAGTAACATTGAAGGCAGATATCAATTCAAAAAACGCGGAGACACCGAAAATCCTTAAGAGTAGGGCCAACCAAAATCATTGTATTATGGAGCATTTAAAAATTGCCAGCGATAATTACGTCGCATTCACGTTCTTCATTGGAACGATGGCCATGATGGCCGCATCTGTTTTCTTCTTCTTTGAATTAAACAACACATCACCAAAATGGAGAACATCTGTTCTTGTTTCAGGTTTAATTACTTTCATTGCAGCAGTTCATTACTACTACATGAGAGGGTATAACTTAGAGACTGGAGAGTCGCCAACATTTTTCCGTTATGTAGATTGGATTCTTACTGTGCCTTTAATGTGCGTAGAATTCTATTTAATTACTAAGAAAGCTGGTGCTAAAATTTCATTATTATGGAAACTGATTTTTGCTTCTATCGTGATGTTAGTAACAGGATACTTTGGAGAAACTGTTTACAGAGATGCTAGCGTAATGTGGGGAGTTATCTCAGGTGCTGCATATTTCTACATTGCATACTTAATTTGGTTTGGCGAAGTTGCTCAATTAGCTCAAACAGCAGGAACACAAGTTGCAAAAGCTACTCGTGTTTTAGCTTGGTTTGTATTAGTAGGTTGGGCGATTTATCCATTAGGATACATCTTAGGAACACCAGGTGGATTATTCGGAATGCAATTAGTAGCTGATCCAGCTGCTGCGGCGCATTCAATGGATATTGTTTACAATATCGCTGATGCAATTAATAAAATCGGATTCGGTTTAGTTATCTATAGCCTTTCAAGAAGCGAAGATTAATTTCTACGATATCATAAATTGATTAGAGGGGCTTGGATATTTATTATACAAGCCCTTTTAATCTTATAAATCGAAAATGAAAAATTGAATTAATAATGGCAATTATCAACGCAGGGTATAGTAATTTAAATACACCTCTCACAAAGGGATCTTCTGTTAATGCAAAGGTTAATTTGTTAGTAGTGTTGAAAGCTATACTTACGAGCCGTTCATTTTCAATTTTAATGGTGTCCTTATTTTTACTGTTATTAGGCAATGAAAGTAAATTGCAATTTTTGATTGGAAATGGTTTACTTTTTATTGGATTGGCTACAGTAGGGATTCCACATGGTGCCGTTGATCATTTGTTAGAAAGTGGTCATTGGGTTTCAAGAAGTACCCCCAAGTTTATACTTGTTTACCTTGCTTATTCTTTTGCGATGGCATTGTTCTGGTACTTATCACCTAAACTAGCTCTTTGTCTTTTTTTATTTTATTCTTCATGGCACTTCGGACAATCAGATGGTGAGCAATGGGGATTAGGTAGTGTATTTTCTTATTTGTGGGGTTGTACAGTGTTATTTTATTTATTGGGTACACATTATAACGAAACAAACGAAATTTTAAAATCAATTAGTGGAGTTAGAATGCCTTTTTCTTCTCCAGTTTGGTTAATTGCCCCCTTCTTTTTTCTAGCATTTTACAAAAAAAGTTACTCGTTTGCGATAACTATTTTATGGTTGCTAGTATCTAGTCAACTTCCTCTTATGTTAGCCTTTGGACTCTATTTTATCGGTCAGCATAGTTTGACGAATTGGAAGATCATTTCAAAAACATTAGATATGGCGCATCACAAGATTTGGATCTATTCAATGCCTTTTCATTTAGGGGCGTGGTTTGTTTTAGCTCTTTTCTTTTTTGTATGGCCTATGCTAGATATATCTAGCGATTATAATCGCTGGGGAATCTTTTTTATTTTCATAGCATGTGTGAGTTTGCCGCATATTATATCCGTGCATTTATTCAAAAAGAAAACGGAAACAATTTAACTAAACACCTTCTTTTTTTGTTAATCAGAAATCAAAACAAGTTTATGATTTTTGAAACTGATTATAAAACCATCCAAGAAAGAATTGATGCCATCGATCCGATTAAGTATGGTAAAACAAGGAACTATTTAAATGGTGATGTTACTAAACTATCACCTTATATTTCACGTGGTGTAATATCTACGCGTCAGATAGCGAAAGCTGTTTTGGCAAAAGGTTATCACCCTTCAGAAATTGAGTCATTTTTAAAAGAATTGGCTTGGCGTGATTATTTTCAGCAAGTGTGGATTGCCCTAGGTAATGAGATAAACGATGATGTGAAGAACAAACAAGATTGCAATCATTTTTTAATTCCGAAACAATTAGTTGACGCTAGTACAGGTCTTGAAGCAATTGATTCAGCTATTAACGATTTAAGTCAAACTGGTTACATGCATAATCATGCACGCATGTACGTTGCAAGTTTTGCTTGTAATATAGCCAGGTCTCATTGGAAATTACCGGCAAAATGGATGTATTATCATTTACTCGATGCCGATTGGGCAAGTAATGCACTCAGCTGGCAATGGGTGGCTGGAGCATTCAGCAGTAAAAAGTATTTTGCTAATCAGGAGAACATTAATAAGTATTGCAATTCGCAACAAAGGGGGACTATCTTGGATAAGAGCTACGAAGATTTGGCTGCTCTTGATTTATCATCATCGTTTGATGATTTGATTGAATTGAACTTGGAAACGAATTTGCCATCGACTTCAGAATTAAAAATTAATGATCAACAACCAACATACATTTATAACTTTTATAATCTCGATTGTAATTGGGATGTTACTGCAAATGCAAACAGAGTTTTGTTATTGGAGCCATCCTTTTTTCATCAATATCCTGTTTGTGAAAAAACGATTCAATTTGTTATTCAGTTATCAAAAAACATTGAAGGCATTCAAATTTTTAGTGGTTCGTTCGATGAATTACTTCAACATATAAATCCATCAAGTGTAAATTACAAAGAGCATCCAACAAATAAACATTACCAAGGTGTAGAACATGCACGTGAATGGATGTTTGAAAATACAGTTGGTTATTATCCTTCCTTTTTTTCGTATTGGAATAAGGCAAGTAAGAAAACAACATTGTGGAGTAAATGAGTAAGCCAGCAATCAATATTGTTTGGGTTAAAAGAGATATTCGTTCTCAAGATCATGCACCGCTATATGCAGCAGAAAATGCAGATATACCTTATTTGATAATCTACTTGTTCGAGCCGGAGATGATTTCATACAAGGATACAAGTTTAAGGCATTTACAATTTCAATATCATGCGCTTCAGGAATTAAACAATACGCTAGCGCCTCATAACAAAAAAGTAGAAGTGCTGTACGGAAATGCAATTGATATTTTTCGAAGTCTGTTGGATTCCTTTCATGTACAAACACTATTTAGTTATCAGGAAAGTGGAACGCTTATTACTTATCATCGAGATATTCTTTTGTCTGAATTATTCAAAGAGTATAACTGTAGTTGGAAAGAATTTCAAAGAGATGGAGTTATAAGGGCTATTAAAAACAGAGATGGATGGGATGATAAATGGAGAGAAGTGATGGAAGCTCCATTGATTATTAATTCTTATCAAAACAATAAGTCTGTCAATTTTGAAAACATTTTTTTACTTCCAGAACGCCTTAAAAATGCAATTAGTAAATACTCTTCACTTATGCAGCCTGCAGGTGAAAAATTTGCTTATCAATATTTAAATTCTTTTGTTCGTGATAGAGGTTTAAATTATAGTAGACATATCAGTAAACCTTTAGAGAGTAGAATAAGTTGCGGCAGATTATCACCCTATATTAGTTGGGGGAATCTGAGCATACGGCAGGTTTATCAGTATGTAAAGTCTTATAAGAACAAGCATAAAAATACGTTTGCGCTGAATAATTTCTTAACCCGCTTGCATTGGCATTGTCACTTTATTCAAAAGTTTGAATCGGAATGCTTGTTTGAATTTGTTTGCGTGAATAAGGTGTATGAGAATTTAATTACCAATAAAAATTTAGACTACATCAAACGTTGGAAAAATGCGACAACTGGTTATCCTTTAGTTGATGCATGTATGAATTGTCTTAAGGAAACTGGCTGGATAAATTTTCGAATGAGAGCAATGCTGGTTTCTTTTTTTTGTCACCATTTAATGCAGGATTGGCGCGATGGAGTTTATTTTTTAGCAAAACAGTTTTTAGATTATGAACCTGGAATTCATTTTCCGCAATTTCAAATGCAGGCGGGAACGACAGGAGTAAACACAATTAGAATTTACAATCCACTCAAGCAAAGTATGGAGCATGATCCCGAAGGTGTATTTATAAAAAAGTGGTTACCTCAATTTAAGGATGTTCCAACAGCGTTTATTCATGAGCCTTATAAAATGGATTTAGGCAGTCAGGAGAAGTATCATTTAATCTTAGGGGTCGATTATCCTTTTCCCGTTGTTGATATCAGTGAAACAGGTAAAGTTGCACGAGATGTTTATTGGGGAATAAAGAAGAGTCCTGCAACCAAAAATGAAAACAAAAAGATTCTGGCTAAACATGTCAGAAGTTGAATTTGTAATTTAACTTATTTGTCTGATAATGTGAATCTTTAATAAATAAGTGAAATTATTTTAGCCATCCGCTATTTAGAATTAATCTAAATAGCTAGTTTTGCACCTCATTAAAATAAAAATGACCAAAAGCGCATTCATATTTCTATTTCTTTTACCGCTTACATTCGCGATAAATGTAAATGCGCAGATAGTTGATTCCATCAAGAAGTTCAATCTTAATGAAATTGAAATTAAAGAGTATGTAAATGGTAATAATATATCGCGTTTGCCTGCTGTTCAGGATAATATTATTTATGCTGGTAAAAAGTCAGAGGTTGTACTAGTATCAAAAATCAATGCCGACTTAAGCGTTAATAATGCACGACAACTCTTTGCCAAGGTCCCTGGGATTCATGTTTGGGAGAATGACGGATCAGGAATTCAAACAAGTATATCATCACGTGGTTTAAGTCCTAATCGTTCGTGGGAATTTAATACGCGTCAAAATGGTTCTGATATGAGTTCTGATCCTTTTGGGTATCCTGAAGCATATTACGCACCACCTTCTGAAGCACTTGAAAAAATAGAAGTGGTGAGAGGAGCAGCATCGCTGCAGTATGGTCCTCAGTTCGGGGGATTATTAAACTATAAAATAAAAGAAGGTAATAAAGAAAAGGCTTTCACTTTTGAAACTCAACAAACAGTTGGAAGTTATGGATTGTTTAATTCTTACAATGCAATTGGTGGAACAAAAAAGAAGTTTTCATACTATGGATTTTTCCATTTTCGACAAGCAGAAGGATGGAGAAAGAATAGTGATTATTTAACATGGACTGGCTACTTATCTGCTGCATATCAATTATCGGATAAAGCAAGTATACGTGCGAGCTATACTAAGATGAATTATAAAAGTCAGCAAGCAGGCGGACTAACAGATGCGCAATTTCAAACAGATCATCAGCAATCATTAAGAAGTAGAAACTGGATGAGCACACCATGGAATTTATGGTCGATCGATTTTAGTTATGCAATTCATCCAGCGTTGCATTTATCAGTAAAAGGCTTTATGACGCTCGCACAACGCAATAGTGTTGGTTTTACAAAAGCAATTACTATTAGTGATTCGATAAATACAGCTTCTAATCAATTTAGTCCTCGTCAGGTGGATAAAGATGCCTATGAGAATTATGGAATGGAAACTAGGATGTCTTACAAGTATAGATTAAACCAAAAGCAACATACGCTTGCCGCAGGATTCAGAATTTATAAAGGCAATACCTCTCGAAATCAATTGGGGATTGGAACAACAGGCTCGGATTTTAATTTAGAGGTAGAGAATAATTTTTTTGAACGTTCTCTTTATTATACTACTACTAATTATGCTTTTTTTGCTGAGAATATTTTTCAGTTAACTAAGCGTCTTAAAATAGTTCCAGGAATACGTTATGAACTAATCAATAACTCCGTAATTGGATATTTGAATTCAAGTAGCAACGGACAATTACAAAGAGATACTCGAGATCGTTCAATTGTTTTATATGGTGTCGGCAGCGAGTTCGAAATTTCAAAGCATACACAATTCTATGGTAATTATTCTTTAGCCTATCGTCCTGTTACCTTTTCTGAATTAACACCTTCAGCAACTACTGATGTAATCGATCCAAATTTAAAAGATGCTTCTGGATTCAATGCAGATCTTGGTTACAGAGGTAAAGTGAAAAATTATTTAGTATTTGATATTGGTGCATTTTATTTGAATTATGATAATCGCATTGGTACTATTATTCAAAATGGTGTAAATTATAAAACAAATATTGGTGCTTCAGTCAGCAAAGGAATTGAGTCGTTTGTTGAGCTTGATGTAATTAAAATGTTAACCGAAAAATCAAAGTATGGAACAGTCAGTATTTTTGCTTCCAACAGTTTTATTGATGCGCGTTATATTAAATGGGATAATCCATCGATTGCCAATGATCCTTTAAAGTCTATTGAAGAAAAGCAAGTAGAGAATGTGCCGGCTTTTATTCATCGATTGGGGTTGACGTATCATTACGAAAACCTATCAGCAACTTGTCAATTGAATAAAGTGGCAAGTGTTTATACCGATGCTGCAAACACAGAATTGCCTAATGCAAATGCTACGATAGGTAAATTAAGCGGTTATCAAGTGGTTGATTTTTCTATCTCCGTTAAAATAAAGAAGGGTTATAATTTTAGAGCGAGTGTGAATAATGTTTTTGATGAGAAGTATGCTACGCGCCGCTCAGGTGGTTATCCCGGCCCTGGAATTTTGCCAGGCAATGCACGCACATTTAGTGTGACTTTTGGTGGAGTGTTTTAATTCTATTTGTTATTCGATTTTTTGTTTGCTTAAATTCGTAATTCACTACGGCAAATTGTCTTAGTTAAAATTCTAATACATTTGCGAAAATTGTTTTATGAAAAATAAATTTACTGCAATTGTTTTAATGCTATTTTCCTTCTTCATCGGATTTCAATTAAATGGAATGATGGCAACAAATCAAAAAGAAAAGGGTAGAGTTACCAGCATAGGTGGCGTATTTTTTAAGTGTAAAAATCCGAAGGAAGTTCGTAACTGGTATAAAGAAAATCTAGGCTTTAGCGTTAACGATTACGGTGCTGTTTTCGAGTGGCATCAGGGCGCTGATTCAACTAAAAAAGGGTTTACGCAATGGAGTCCGTTTAATGAGAAGACAAAATACTTTGAGCCATCTACTAAAGACTTCATGATTAATTTTCGGGTTGTAAATATTGAATCATTGGTTAACGATTTGAAAAGTAAAAATGTAACTGTGCTGGATTCAATAGAGTCATTTGATTACGGAAAGTTTGTACACATCATGGATAATGAAGGAAACAAAATTGAATTATGGGAGCCCAATGATCAAGTCTATGAAAAGATGGGTTTAGATTTGGGCGCAACAACAATTAAATAATTCAATTAGTATATGCCTCCATCAAAGTCTATTTTACAACATTGGACAGATAGAATTAGAATTTATGGCCATATTTCAAAGCCGTTTCATTTTATAAAAATAATAGTTGGTTACTTTATAATTACATTGATAGCTTTATCACCAATTTTAATTAGTTATATAGGTGGAGCTATCGAACAAATCATAACAGATAAGCAGGTTAATGAAGGCAACAGTATTTTTGGAGCAATTTTCTGGCTTATGTTTTATACTATTCCTTTCGGGATTGTTTTGTTTTTTATTTGGACAGGTATTGTTTTAAAAAGTACAATAAACTATTTCAAGAGTAAGACTACAAATTTGTAATTATCATTCGTTGGAGTTTTGCAAATTAGTATCTTCATCATATCCTATTTAACATAAATTATGCGTTTAGTATTTATCATTTCATGTTGCATATTTATTTTATCGTGCAATCAACCATCAACTAATTCATCAAATAGCATTTCAAATTATTTTACTTACAATGATTCGGTCGAGTCGGCGGGAGTTAAAATGATTCCGATAAAAACTCCAGTAGGTGAATTTAAAGTTTGGACAAAACGCTTTGGGAATAATCCTAAAATTAAAATTCTCTTATTGCATGGTGGACCTGCAATGACGCACGAATACATGGAATGCTTTGAAACATTTTTTCAGCGAGAAGAATTTGAGTTTTACGAATATGATCAGCTAGGTTCTTATTATAGCGACCAACCAACAGATAGTAGTCTTTGGATAACCGATCGATTTGTAGAAGAAGTAGAACAAGTTCGAACGGCTATTCATGCCGATAGTTCTAACTTTTATATTTTAGGGAATTCATGGGGTGGTATTTTAGCAATGCAATATGCCTTGAAGTATCAGCGAAACTTAAAAGGATTAATTGTAGCCAATATGATGGCAAGCGTTCCTGAGTATGGAAAGTATGCTGATGAAGTACTAGCAAAACAAATGAAGCCTGAAGTGTTTGCTGAAATACAAGCATTGGAAGCAAAAGGTGATTATAATAATCCTCGTTACATGCAATTACTTCTTCCGAATTTTTATAACGAACATATTTGTCGTTTGAAAGAATGGCCAGAAGCATTGAATCGTTCAATGAAACATTTAAATAGTAGTATCTATGTGATGATGCAAGGTCCGAGTGAGTTTGGTGTAAGCGGAC